>JBFZEZ010000091.1:0-6760 GCA_041306585.1 Spirochaetota bacterium
TATTTTATTATCTCCCCCCCTACGATAATTTTCCAATGTGAAGCTTCAGCTCCCTGACTTCGTTTTCCAGGTCTGATACCCGCTTCTCAAGCTGAGCATATGCATCATCCGGGCCGCTTTCATCCGATTCAACCGGAGCTGATGTATCAACTTCCCCGCAAAAAAGATGGGCATACCGCTGTTCCTTGAAACCATGCTGGCGGGGGAGTTTCGCGACAAACGGACCATCCCCCCGGGTCATCAGGCCCTGGAGTGTATCGTCCACTTCAGTTAGTTCATTAAATTGAAACAACCTCGATGAATTGGTTCGAATCTCTCCTGGAGTCCGGGGACCGCGCAGCAGCAGAACGCATAAGCACGCGGTCTCCTGCGGGGAGCACGAAAAGTTTAAAGTGATATTGTGCTTGAACTTCGCGGTCCTGCTCCCGGCCCCATGCACCTCCCACACGAGCTTCTTCTCACGAAGGCTGACAAGGGCCTTCGAAACAGCGGCCTCATCAAGCGACATCACGGGGAACCGGCTCGATTTCTGATTGCACGCATTCACAGTCGAATTCAGGGTCAGGGGATAGTAATCCGGGGTCGTAATTTCCTTTTCGATGAGAGAGCCCAATACGCGGGCTTCAATATCTGTAAGCAGCAGGTTCATGGGGAATATCCTAAATATTTATTTTATACAATTCGAACAACAGGGAATATATATTTCATTTCTGTCTTTATATTTTAACACACTGGCCAAAAAAAGCAATCATAAAAATACCACAATGTCAGGTAGCTCAGCAGACTTCTGTCATCCCCGCGCAGGCGGGGATCCTTAATTTCGCGTCTGCGAGAATGGATTCCCGTCTTCACGGGAATGACATGGACACTTACTCTCAAAAATATGAGTAATTGAGGTATTAATTCTCCCTCGTATCAATAGAATAATAATAATTACTTTCTTGACAGTAAATGCGGATTGTGCCATGAACTAATTTATGAATTCATACTTCTACGATCTCACGCCCGATACAATCATACAGGCCCTTGAAGAAAACGGGTTTGAACCGACGGGCCACTGTATGGCGCTTAACAGCTACGAAAACAGGGTCTATGACCTCATGCTTGAGGACGGGTCGCATGTTGTCGGCAAGTTTTATCGGCCCGGGCGCTGGAGCCGGGACCAGATAAGGGAAGAGCATGAATTTCTGCTTGAGCTGAAGACTGACGAAGTCCCGGTATGCGCCCCCTTACATCTGGCCAATGGTGAAACTGTCAGGGAAATCCAGGGGATATTCTATGCATTTTGGCCCCGCACCGGCGGTCGGGTACCGGATGAACTTTCAGACACAGAACTCCAGATGCTCGGGAGGCTCCTCGCGCGCATACACAATAACGGCGCGGCGAAAAAGGCCGATCACCGGCTTATCCTCACAGGCGAAACCTATGGTATCCAGCCACTCAGTTTCCTGATCGAAAAAAATTTTCTCCCCGAACACTGCAGGGACCGCTACATAACTGCAGCTAATGAAATCATTGCGATATACGAATCACTCAGGGAGGGTGTGCCTTTTCACCGCATCCATGGAGACTGCCATCTCGGCAACCTCCTGAATGGAAGGGACGGCTTCTTTTTCCTCGACTTCGACGATTTCCTCACCGGCCCGGCAGTGCAGGACGTCTGGATGCTTGTGCCGGCCCGCGACCAGGAAGGGCTGCGACAGCGTGAAATATTCCTGGATGCCTATCGCCAGTTCAGGGACTTTGACGCGGCATGGATCAGGCTGATTGAGCCCCTGCGCGCACTCAGGTACATTCGATACGCTGCTTGGATCGCTCAGCGCTGGGAAGATCCCGCGTTCCCCCCGGCATTCCCCCATTTCGGCTCGATTCAATATTGGGAGGATGAAACAGCAGACCTCGAAGACCAGCTCGAATATATCCATTCGCGGAGGGGCGACCTTCCCGCCGGATTACAGCGGCCTGAAACAGCTGAAGAAGAAAAGCAGGAACTCACCAATAAGGATTTTTTCTGGGATTGGGAGGATAAGGAGACTCAAACGAAATAGATGAGTGTGAGTGGATAAATGGTCCTTTATGAACGCTTCAGTGATTTTTTGAATGAACGGACGACTTTCCCAATGACCCCGCGGTTCTCCTCGAGATACACCGAGCCTTTTTCAGTCAGGGGGAAATTCCCGTTATACGACAGGGAATAAATTTCATTAAAGCGTTTCACAATGATTACCGCGTCAGGATCGATATACCCGATATCGATAAGCTCAAGGATAATCCCGATACTGTGCGCATCGCCCACTTCAACAGGGAACTCTTCCATCGGCGTATCGTTATACAAATCAACAAGCCTGGAAACGACCGGAAAATACTCCTTCCGGTGTTTTTTCATTTTGTTCATTTCAGCATTATAATTCATATCTTGCCCCAGCATTATATCATAGAGAAGACTTGCATACCCATGTCATCCACGCGCAGACAGGGATCCTTATTTCGCGTCTGCGAGAATGGATTTCCATTTTAACGGGTATGACATGGGTATGCAATCACTAAAAAAGACCTGTCACCCTATCCGGGGAACATTACGAAGTTTTATCAAGAAGAGAGCGGATTGCAGTCAGAAGCTCTTCCACGCTATACGGTTTCTGTATAAAGGGATAATTCCGCTCGCGTATGACATGAATCTGATCAGTAAACCCGCTTGTGAGCAGGACCTTCAGTCCCGGTTTGGTGGAGAGGAGATGATGAGCCAGCTGGATACCGTCGAACCCGGGAAGCACCACATCGCTGAAAAGCAAATGAAATTCTTCTTTTGCATGGGCACATGCTGCAATCGCCTGGTTCCCTTCAAAAGCGGTTGTCACATCATAACCGTATATCGTCAGGGCCTTGCAGATTACTTTGCAGAGGTCTTCCTGGTCCTCAACAAGCAATATTCGCTCGCCGTTCCCGCGGAGTGAACGAATTGGATCCAGTGCCTTATTATTTTGGAACACATTGTCCTTCATTTTTATGCCAAAAATTTTTAATGACTTCCTCAGAATCAGCATTACAATGCTCAGCCATAATATGTAAATTTTTTTAAAAAATTATTCGGGGCAGGAAATAGTGCAAATGGAACCAAAACTTAACATAAGCAATATACGATCCGGCTCCCGAATAATTTGATATTATTAACATATATCAAATTTTTTGTAAATACTCGCACAATGTGATTTTGATGTAGGGAAATTTTGATATCTTCCGTAGGTGATTTCACCTACGGAAAATTAATGAAAGTTGCTGATTCCAGAAAAAAAAAGGGATCCTTTTTTTATTTACACCATTTGATGGCAATCCGAACCAATTCATGTATATCTTCAATATTTAATTTTTCTTTCATGCGTTGTTTATATGTATCAACTGTTTTAATGCTGATATGCAAATCCCGCGCGATATCAGTGGTCCTGTATCCTTTCCCCATTAAATGAAATACATCAAGTTCGCGGCCTGATAATTTCTTCATGGGATTATCAATGTCCATATTCCGATCAAGCATGATATCCCCGACAATCCGGGTTGCGAGTTCATGGTTTACATAAATCCCCCCACCGAGCACATGACGTACCGCAGTGATTATAGTACCGGTCAATTCATGTTTCACCACGTACCCGCGGGAGCCGGCCCTCAGGGCCCTCTCTGCGTACATCGGGTCGTCGAACATGGAAAGAACGAGAACGAGGATATCAGGAAAACGCTCCTTTATGATCCTGATCAACTCGATACCGTTGGTATCCCCCTTCAGGGAAATATCGACGATGGCAATATCGGGCCGCATGAGAGCCAGGTCCCGAAGGGCGTCGACAGCAGACATGGAGGTCCCGCACGCCTCTATGTCGTGCTCGCGTTCGAAAAGCAATTTCAAACCATCGAAAACAATCGGATGATCATCAACAATATATATTTTAATTTTTTTCATGGTTCGTTTCTTTTTAAATTATCCGTTAGACATCACGGTCATTATCGAATAACAAATCACTATTTTTTTTCATTGAGAAAATCCAGGTAAATCCGTGCGGCTTCCTCCGGACGTTCAATCATGGGAACATGCCCGCACTGTTTCATAATCACAACCCTGCTGTTCTTGATCCCCTTCGCGAATACCCCTGCATTGGCGACATTGATTATCCGGTCCTGGTCGCCCCACACTATCAGTGTCGGGAGAGAAATTTCAGGGAGTTTTTTCTGTAATTCAAATCTGTCAACACTGATCTGGGAATATATGTAGCCATAAAATTCCTCACGCCCGGCTGATATTTCGGCCGTTACTTTTTTAAACGGATACGGAATAAACGGGGGGGAAGTAAAAGCAAATGCGATCAATCGGTCATAATCCTCCACCCCATGGGCAAGGAGGGGATTGAAACCCTTTTCAACCTGCAGTTCCTGCTCGCTTTTAACCGGCCCCTTTACCCCGGCCGCATCAAACAAGGCGAGAGTAATGACTCTTTCCTGATTGTCAGCTGTAAAGTTCCCGGAAATATTCCCCCCCATGGAATTCCCGACAATATGAAATTTTTGGAGGCCTATTGCGTCAACGAATTTCTTCAGACGTTCCGCCTGGGCCAGATTTGTATACTTCGCCCCCTGAATCCTGGTGCTCTCACCGAAACCGGGGAGATCAGGGATTATAACGCGGTAATTTGGCGCCATGTAACGCACAAACCTGATCCAGTTGTAACGGTCCCCGCCGAATCCATGGAGCAATAGAACAGTCTCACCCTCGCCCCCATCGAAATAAACGATCGAATGGTCACCGACCGTCACTGATTTTTCCCTGACGCCGCTCCTGCGCATTTCAATGTTTTTCACAAATGCAAGCGCAGCAGAAGGCGCAGTATAATATATAAGAAGCGGAACCGCGATTACTATAAAAACCATTCCGATGAATAACTTACTTCGAAATTTCATAATTAATACCTCATATTATTTTATCAAAATTTGATATAAAAATTATTTTGTCAATCGATATACTGAGTGTTTATTTTATTTTATGGCAAGTTTTAATTTTAAACGGGCAACTAACCTTGTCAGGTTACAGTTTAAATTAATAGGTATCTTATAATATAACATGTTCATGAAGAACCTCCAGCCCCCCTACGGGGGATTTAGGGGGGAGTTTGAAGGGGCTGTAATTAATCATTTCCCTTAACTTAATGACATTGACGCATCGGGGATGACCATCGAATGCATTCCAATTGTATTTGACATTCACAACCGATTATGGGCAATAATATCATATCATCTAACAATCTGGAGCATCCATATGATATCCCGTATCGACCATATCTCAATCGCGGTAAAAGATTACAAAAAGGCCCTTCATTTTTTCAAAGACATTCTCGGAGCTGTCCAGGGTGCTGCCGCAGAAGACAGGAACAAAAAATTTTATTGGCAAACCTTGTCCCTCGGAGACTTATCCCGTCTTGAACTGATAACACCGGCCGGAACGGGAAGCTTTCTTGACAGATTTCTCAAGAAAAAAAAGGGAGGATTTCATCATATAACACTGCAAACACCGGATATACAAGCGGCAAAGAATACGCTCGACAGGGAAGGCATACCGTACTTCGGTTACAACGAATACGCCGGGGTCCTGTGGAAGGAAATATTCATACATCCCGATAACGCATTCGGGGTACTCATTCAGATTGCAGAGTTCAATCCAAATGACTGGATTGCCCCATCTGAAAAAATGCTGGATGACGCACCCTTTGCGATAACGTGCTCAGGGGATTCGGTATCGATCAAATTCGCCCACCCCGGCGGAGGGAGTGCCTTGATTCAAATCTCCCGGGATAAAGCTGAAGAACTTATGAAAGGGCTGAAAAAAATCCTGGATTTATAGACGTTTTCCAATAAGTGTGCAAAATAAAAAGGGAATGGACCTTTTGGCCCACTCCCTTAACATCAAAAAATAATTACGATTAGTAATTATAGCAATTACGAGATGATGATTATATATACTAACAGATAAATAAGATTGCTTATCCTTACTTAAAAATATTTTAATGATTATTTTCAAAAAATCAATAATTAAATAAAAACTTTATATTTTTATTTTGAATCAATTAACTGCGATAAATAACTATCATATTTTAACAAAAATTTGTCAATTTCATATTTTCAAATTTTGGAGATTTTATAATTTAAAAGTATAAATTTTGAGAGTTTTGTTCAAAAATGCAATTTTCCAACTAATTCAAGCATAAAAAATAACTATACATTATTTTCATATGAACCAAGTCCACACTCTGCTTCATTTTAGTAGTAGCGAATTAAAAACTCTTTTTTCAAGTAATTTAGTATACTTTACTTGACAAACATAACGTTGTTATGTTTATTGAATTTATATTGTAAAACAAAGTGGAGGCGCACATGCATGATTATGATGCCATAGTAATTGGCGCTGGAAACGGGGGACTCACTGCCGCAGCAACCCTCGCTAAAAATGGGGTCAGGGTTCTGGTCCTGGAACGGCATAATGTGCCGGGCGGATGCGCAACTAGCTTCTGCCGCGGACGATTTGAGTTCGAAGTTGCGTTACACCAACTCTCCGGATTGGGCAGGGCAGATTCACCCGGTCCATTGCGGATGCTCCTGGATGATCTTGGTGTGGCGTCAAAATTGACTTTTTTTGAAATGCGCGACCTTTATCGGCTTGTTGTCCCCGGGAAGATTGATATAACCCTTTTTGCCAATAAAGATAAAGCACTATCAGCCCTGC
>JBFZEZ010000092.1:0-6512 GCA_041306585.1 Spirochaetota bacterium
ATTGAATATAACTTCTTGGAAATTTTCAAACAACTGCATCTTCTTCGAGAAAGACCTTGCGTCACTTATCTGGTTCAGAGTCATGAGTTATTTACTACTTTCCCTCCTTCATACCTTTGGAATTTACAATATACTGCTCCCTTGATCATTATGGAGATTTTCCAGTGAAAGATTTTTACCAGCAATGGGAAAATGAAATCACAAACCGTGAGATTTTTGGGGAATTCCATTTTTTCGGGGTCTTTGAAAACTATTTAGATTTGGTGTATTGATAAAGGTTATTTTTTGAAGGGGACATTAAAATAAGTCCTGAATGATCCAGGACTTAAGACGTATGCCAGGCAGGAGTCGAACCTGCGACCCACAGCTTAGAAGGCTGTTGCTCTATCCAACTGAGCTACTGGCACGTATGTCGGGGCGAGAGGATTTGAACCTCCGACATCATGGTCCCAAACCATGCGCGCTACCGGGCTGCGCCACGCCCCGTTCAAAGCGACAAACTATATTTTCATTTAGATTGTGTCAATATTTTTTCATAATTGCGGAAATTCAATATTGCGAGCACACTACCCAAGGGCAACATCAAGAAACATCATTACCGCAAAACCGAGCATGGCTCCGATCGTTGAAAGGTCGGTGTTTTTGTCCTGCTGAGATTCGGGGATGAGCTCCTCAACTACGACATATATCATAGCGCCGGCAGCAAATGAAAGGGCATAGGGAAGAAGGGGTTTTACAAACACGACCAGAAGAGCGCCGATGACACCGGAAATCGGTTCAACAATACCAGAGAGCTGTCCATACCAGAAACTTTTAAACCGGGAAAAGCCCTCCCGCCTGAGGGGTATTGAAACAGCGGCCCCCTCTGGAAAATTCTGAAGACCGATTCCGAAGGCAAGGGCTACGGCTCCGGCAAACGTTGCTGATGGAATATCCATTGCAAGTGCGCCGAAAGCCACACCAACAGCAAGACCTTCGGGAATATTATGTATAGTTATCGACAAAATGAGAAGTATGCTCCTGTGCCAGGATGTCTTGATTCCTTCCGCTTGCTCAATCGGAAGTCCGAGGTGAAGATGCGGAATTATCCGGTCCACGAAAAGCAGAAAAGCCCCCCCGGATAGAAATCCAACTACAGCCGGGACCCACGGCATGCCCCCGCTTTGCTCCGCCATTTCTATTGCGGGAGCCAGAAGCGACCAGTAACTCGCGGCGATCATGACCCCGGCCGCAAAACCAAGCATGGCATTAAGGATTTTTCTGTTTATAGATTTGAATAAAAACACCAACCCGGCCCCGCATGCCGTGACACCCCACGTGAATAGGGTCGCGAACAAGGCCAATAGAATAGGATTATAGTTTTTAAAAAAATCTTCCATACATGCTTCTCCTTCAGCGATTTTCCTTCCCCTTCAAATCAGAATCTATAAGTGCGTCCTTTGTATGCCACAGGGCGTTCAGCCATGTATTGAATTCATTTTGATGCAATTTGTCCTCGGGATTCATGCTGATGAATTTTTCGGGGATTGAGATCGATTCAATAAAGACGTTGATCCTTCCGACCCTGCCGCACAAAAAATCCCAGAAAGGCTTAACACCTTCAGGGTATACGATTGTCACATTGATCAGGCGATGAATCTGGTCACCCATTGATGAGATGGTAAATGAAAGCCCGCCCGCCTTCGGTTTCAGAAGGTGTTTATAAGGTGATTTTTGCTTTTCATGCTTCTCGCCGGTAAACCTGGTCCCCTCGGGGAAGGTCATAATTGCAATCGGATCTGTTCGAAATTTTTCGCATGCCTTCCTGGTTATCTCGATGTCCTTCCCCTTGAGTTTCGGGTTTGCGGCAATCTGTTCTTTTGTGTATCGTTTCATGAACGGAAAATCGAGCGCCCACCACGCAAGCCCGAGAATAGGGACCCATATCAGTTCTTTCTTTAGAAAAAATTTAAGGACCGGTATTCTGCCATGAAAAATTTTCTGAAGAATAACTATATCGACCCATGTCTGGTGATTGGATATTACCAGGTACCAATCCTTTTTTTTCAGTTTTTCACCCCCCTGCACCGTTATCTCGATCGAAAAGAGGATGTCTATAAAAAAAGAATTAATAAAAACCCAGTTGTCAGCAATAATCACAAGGATTTTTCCTATCATCCTTCGAAACCAGGGGAACGGGATAATGAACTTTATAAACGCAAAACAAAAGAGAATGGAGCAGGAA
Source organism: Spirochaetota bacterium (assembly GCA_041306585.1). Lineage (GTDB taxonomy): Bacteria > Spirochaetota > UBA4802 > UBA4802 > UBA5550 > JBFZEZ01. The sequence continues at coordinate 2,225 of JBFZEZ010000092.1, forward strand.
ATCACTATGTTGGCCGTTAATATTAAAAAAGAAATCGCTCCGAGCAGATTGGAAAAAATTGACTTTACCATAACATCTCACATAATATATTTTTTTAACATCTCAGAATAGTACAGGGATCAAAAAATGATCCGATACTATCAGAAAGAAATCCCCTATTAATGTCATAATCCTTATGATTTATACCGTGAATCATTTGTCAATACATCATTTGTCCATTCGAAAAGAATTTTCGCATGTGCAGGTTTATATCCCATCCCCGGCAAGGGCCTTGAAAACTGAATTATAATCACCTTTCGCATTCCATGCGACCCAGCCCCTCGCCGAAGTAGACTCGATAGCGGTAATTTGGAGCCGCACATATTCTTCCATCGATACACGCGCCCAACCGACGTTGTAGCCGAAAGCCTGTATATATGGAAGGACCTCAGCGTTGGTACCCATGGTACGTTCCAGCCCCTTCAATGTCCCCTCCCTGACGGTCTCACCCGGGTTCGACATGCGCTTCGTGTCATCCGTAAAGTGGCTCGGGTAGAGCATCGGATAGATGACATCGACATATTTCGCAAAAAGTTCCACCTGCTGTCCGATGATGTCATTTTTGTTGTAAACGATGCGCCCAAAAATATCCGCCGAAAGCTTCATACTTCGTGCCGCGGTTTTCGCGCGGGCTTCCATGAGGAACTTTCCGATGAAATCATATTTTTGCTGCAGGGAATACTCGAATGCGCCATCCTCAAAACGGATGTAGTCGAGCTGCACCTCATGAAATCCGGCGTCCGCTGCCGCATCGATAAGGGCAAGAACCTGCTGCGTATATGCATCAGGGAGGGGTATCCGCTTCAATCCGTCCTGGAAGCAGACAATGCGCGCAACACAGTAAACACGTTCCTTTTTAAGATATTCGACAACATCTTTACTGACATTTGGAATACGGCTCATATACGGATGAACATCGATAACGAGCATATTTATGTTATATGGTTTTCCTTTCGCGACGAGCCCCTTCATATACTCTATCGCCGGGGCATATTTGTTGGGGATATAGAGTCCGCGCATCTGGCCGGCTTGCTTTTTATTCTCATCTCCAGCCGTCAGCACGCATGTGCATGTAAAAATTACGAGCAACACCCCGACTATCGATCTTTGTTTCACCATCCGCCCTCCGCTCGAATAATACGTAATTGCATATTCCATGAAAGCCGCAGGTTTTTCAAGGATAATTTTACCTGAATTGACATTCCACATCGGGAGGGGGATGTGGGGGATCTTCAAAATAAGATATGATTTAGAAGTCATCCCAAAAAAAATTAATGTGCTGCCTTTTTTTAGATGTACCAATTACTTCTTTCTTACTTGACACAGGTGCATGTGCTATGCATAATTCAGTTTCAGAAAAACAGAACCATCAAAGTATATGCCGATAAAACGATTACATATTGCAGCGGGAAAAAAGGTCAGGGAACTGCTGCTGGACCGCTCCCTTCGGAAAGACGACATCGGGACCCTCGCCGGTGCTTCGGGGGGGCCCAAGTGGCTTGTACTTGCGGGTATCGACCGCGCAATCCCCGAATTTTTTTCCGGACGCACGCAGCCCCTACTCTGCGTGGGGTCATCGATCGGGGCATGGCGCATGGCCGCCTTCGCAGGAATAAATCCAGGCCAGGCGTGCTCCCGATTCAAGGAAGAATATATCTGCCAGCGCTACTCAGCCAACCCGACTCATACCGAAGTGACATCAGTATCCGACGCAATCCTTAACGCATACGTGAGTGATGCGGATGCCGTGCATATTGCGGACCACCCTTTTATGCGGCTCTGTGTGATCACTGCCGCCTCCCGCGGTCTGTGCGCAAGTGACGGGAAGCTCCCCCTCTCTCTGGGCCTCGGGGCCGCAGCAAGCTTAAATGTTCTTTCGCGCCGTTTCACCACGGTCCTCTTCCCCAGGGTTGTTTTCAACGACAAGCGTTATATGCAATCAAGAAATCTTTTTCATGGAAGATGTGTACTGGTCCCTCTCTCCGCCGCTAATGTACGGCCGGCAATTCTCGCCTCCGGTTCAATCCCCCTCGTCATGAGCGGCATACGCGGGGTCCCCGGCGCCGGTGACCGGGTATTACGCGATGGCGGCATTGTCGACTATCATCTCGATATCGATTTCCCCTCTGCAGGCGGCGGTATCGTCCTCTACCCGCATTTTTTCAGCCGCGTCATTCCCGGCTGGTTCGACAAGGGCCTGCCGTGGCGGAAACCGCATGCACATAACTTCGACAATGTCCTTCTTGTGGCCCCATCCCGTGAATTTACGGAATCGCTCCCGATGAAAAAAATCCCTGACCGGGGTGATTTCAAGCTCTTCAGAGGGGATGATGCCGGACGAATACGATATTGGAATATAGTTGTTGAAAGAAGCGAGGAGCTTGCCGCTGATTTCTTTGAGGCCTTCGAATCGAATACATTAAGAGACTTTATTCGTCCTTGATTGTTAAGGAATATCCTTCAATATCTCATCAGCCCATGACGGCAGGGGATCCACAGTATAATTCCGTTCACCTTTCCTTATAACTGCCACAAGCCGGTATGGATCCTGCTTTGATGAATTATCAAACATCCTCGCTTCATCTGCCAGCAGCAAAGCAGTACTGATATTTTTCATCGTCCTGGGGATGCGTGACCGGATTTTATCTGCCGGTACATTGTGCCCCCCTTCTGAAACACGCTGATGCACCCGTGCCTCATTGAGTTCGGTATTTTCAAGGTGAATATACACAATGATGATCTCGTACCCAAGTGCCCGGGCCCGTGCGGTTAAATCAATTTTTGATTCATGAGAAAAAACTGTTTCATATGAAAAAGATATCCCGGCGTTAAGCAGGTCTTCCAGCAATACAGCTGCCATTGATGCTGCTTCATAACTTACATTTTCAGGATTGTGAGGATTTATTTCTCTGGCTATCAGGTCTGCATTCACGAGCTTGATGCCCCGAGGAGCAAGAAACAATCGATAGAAGGTAGATTTACCTGAACCGTTCCCGCCGGTCAAAAGCCAGAGCTGTTTTTTCACAGTCATGCCTGAATGAATTTTCCATTAACAAATTGCCCGGTGACCCTTGCACCTGTGGAGGCATTAACCTTATCCAGCAGACCGGGCCTAGTGAGGCTCGATTCGTAATAGACTGATGCTGATGTGACTTTTTCAGACAAAGCGCCACTGGCACGACTTTGCTCAATGGAGCTCCAAACGCCCTCCGGATCAATTGCCGATGAAACTACCGGTTCAACTGATATTTTTTTTATCCCCTGTATAATTGCATACACATCAGGTAATTGGAGGACATGTTCAACAGCCTTCCCCAATTCAGCCCAGTATTCAATCTGATTAGGCACAGAACGTCTCTGTATCGCTGCTTCAGCCTGCGCAGCGGCAATGAGGGCAGCATTTAGACGCAATGGATTTTTCATAGGTTATTCTCCATGTAGCTTTATGCTACAAATGTAGCAATTTGCAACAGGAAAGTCAAGAAAAAAAAGGAACTTTTTATACCTGTCTGGCTCTCAGGGTTGGGATTCAGGGCACAAAAAAAAATTAATTTTTGTTTATTTTGAAACAAAAATTCAGATGCAGGTGTCAAAGATCATGAGACCCTAAAATAAGTATTTTTTATCACCCCACCTGCTTAGATCCAACTCCCCCTCTTCGAGGGGGAGTCTGGAAAGGGTCTCTTTTAAAACAATTTCAAAAGAGCATGTTTTTTATTTATTCAGCGCTCCATACTGCTTGAGCTTGCGGTATAATGTTGCCCGGCTCAAACCAAGGGCGAGGGCCGCCCTGTCGACATTGCCTTTCAGAATGGTAATGGCTTTTTCATTCTCCCTGCGTTCGATCACGTCAAGCGGGATTATTTGATTATCCTCAATTGGATCGTCCTGTAACTGGGGGTCTGCAGATTTTAACGGTTTTTCCTTTTCCTTTTCTTTTTCATTGGCCTTCTCTTTTTCATGACCGCGTGTTTTCGCATCCATGATATCGTCGAACTGGTCCATATCAATGATTGGCCCCGGGCTCTGGATCGCGAAGCGCGATATAATGTTCTTGAGCTCGCGGATGTTGCCCGGCCATGCATACCGCTGAAGCTCTTCCATAACGTCCTGGGCCATGCTCATGTACTCAATCTCATAGAGCTCACAGAATTCTTTCAGAAAAAAATTCGACAGGAGTGGGATGTCCTCCTGGCGTTCACGCAGGGCCGGAAGATATATCGGGTATTCATTTAATCGGTAATAGAGG
>JBFZEZ010000093.1:0-6247 GCA_041306585.1 Spirochaetota bacterium
AATTTTCATATTGTCCCCATATAACAAGTACATTGCCATATGAATCCATAGCTATTTGAGGTGTTTGAGCATGTCCTTCATTACTGTTTTCAATTAGTTCCGGATCTTTCCAACAGTTTGACAAAGCAACTTCTGCAGTATAATCTTGATACGTATCATCTTCTGCAGTAACTCTATATACTAAAGGAGAAGTGAAGTCATTAATAGTTATACTGCTTTGCTCTTCATTTTCATTATCAATTAGGGATATTTTTTTTCCACTGTGTTTAAATGATGCAACTAAATTAGCATTGCAGACAGGAACAATTGCAGTGATTTTATTATCGGTTATTTCCGCTTCAATATCTTCATCATCAAAAGTCGGATTGTCCATTTTTTTAAATCCATAGGACAAAATCTTTTTTGATGAACTGATCAATTTTAAGGTATACTCTTGAGCGCTGCCATCTTCCGCAGTTACTGTAAACTTCTTTGGGCTGGAGAAATCCAATTTTTCAAGATTTTCCGGAAAGATTGAAATACCTGTATGTTCAATTTCTGCTTTAAGATTTAATGGATTGGTCCCATAGGGGGTATCTATTTTTATTATGATTTCAGGGAATGTTCCTGAGAAGTTTTCTTCAGTAAGAACAATATCTTCTTTAAGTTCATATAAATCTTCATATGGGTTATTGTTGTTTGCAATTAAAAAAGAAATTTTTGTTATGCTTTTTGTACTCTCCAATGGATCAGATAATCTATTTTTTTTTGATGAATTGCAGCTTATTATAAAAAAAGAAATTATTATAATAGCAATGATGGAATTATTTATTTTTTTCTCCATTTCGTTATCTCCTGAATTATATTTTGTACTGAAATTTTCCAGAAAGGGAAGCAAATTATTTTTTTATAAAATAATTCTCGCCTGTCTCATTTAAACATATCTTTTTAAAACCTTGGAGTCTTAGGACTCTCCCTTCTTCGAAGGGGTTTTTCATTGAAAGATCATAAAAAAATATATTAAATATTTTCACACGACATTATTTCTGGACACAATATATTCGACTTATATAGTGTCAACAGAAAAAGCGTCTTTTTCCTTCCGAGTCCTCTATATTAAATAAAAAATTCAAATGATAATAGCCGATTATTATTAAAAATTTCCTCTCCGTGCTCATGGGAAGAATCATTTGTTCTTATGAACCAGCCTTGTTAGTTTCGGGGTCGGGATTTTTTGGGCCTCCCCCAAAATAGTAGATATGAATATAATTGGTTAATGATGTATCCGCAAAATTGGGGGAAGCCCAGGTTGCTAAAAAAAAAATAAATCATCAAAAATTAGTTTACAAATCTAAGAATATGGCACATTATGCTTACTTGTTATAAGGCTTCATGTCGAGTATGCTTTTTTTCAAAGGCATAAACATATAACAGGGAATAAATGAAATGAACAATAGAACATGCCTCCTTATCCTCATTTTTCTGATTTCCTTTGCCATCTTCAGCAAACAGGCTTATGCAACCGGAATTGGCCCTTTCATCTATTTCGGGGGGAGCAATGTAGAAATGCAGGGGATGAAAAAAACCGGCACCATGGGTTTAGGCGCAGGATTACTTGTTGATACCAGTGTTGCCCGGGACAAACTGTTCAACTACAGGCTCAATCTCAGTTATACCTATGATTTTTATAACGCGTCGCTCCACCTAGCGAAAATGAACCATGCGTTCGGCTTAGGAGTCTACAGAACAAACCGGATGCGTATCTGGTTTGGTCCTCAACTGGGCCTGGGCTATATTTATGGTGAAGTTAAAAATGATACTGTCCGCACCTATAGCCTCGCAAATCTTTATATCGGATTTGTATGCGGAGTCAATATCCACCTTAATCAGGTAATCAGCCTTGCAATTGATGCCGGTTATAATTTTGGAACATTTACATCTACTCAGGTGGTTTCTGAAAAAACAGACGCCACATCAAAGAGAGTGAATTTTGAGTTTAAGCCGAATTTCCCCTATCACGAAGGATATCTCGCATTTGGAGTTATTTTCCGTATCAGGGAAACATTTAAAGTAACCTCAATCCAGATTTGATATTCAGTCAGCATATATACCAGGGGACCAATTACATGAAAAAAATGAATTACATTTCAATAACTTCCCTCATGATATTAGTAATGTGCGCAACATTTCAGTCGTGCACCTCGCTGCAGCGGTGTGCCGCCAAGGGTGATATTTCGTGCATGAAAACTTTGCTATCAAAAGGAGAGAACATCAAACTCTCTGATTCAAAAGGCTGGACCCCTTTAATGTGGGCCGTATATTACGATCAATTCAATGCGGTCCGCTTTTTGATAGAAAATGGTTCAGACGTAAATGCACGTTCCGCCAAAAACTACGGTTCAATTGCAAAAGACAGCACGGCCCTTATAATCGCATCATATTATGGTAATACCCGCACAGCAGGTCTTTTGCTGGCTTCCGGTGCAAATCCTAAAATCATAAACACCAACAAAGAAACCGCCCGATCAATTGCGGAACAATATGGGTTTGCCGAAATAACATCCCTTCTCACGACCGGAAAAACAGGGCAAGCAAAACTTGCGAGTGATGCATTAGCCGATAGCACGGTTGAAAGAAATGTAATGATGACCCTTAATGACGGCTCAAAAATCGATGGGATTTTTGTTTCACAGACCAAAACAGCCATAATTGTAAAAACAAAAAATGGGCACATGACATTCGAGAAAGACCGTATTTGGGAATTTCGTTTCAAATAGATAAAACAGCCTTGAATGGAGCAGCATATGAAATATTTCAAAATTACTATACTATGTGTCCTGGCATTCGCCGCCACACACTGCGGTGTAAAATATATCCTCAATACATCCGTCAAAAAAAATGATGCAGCGTGGGAACTGAAGATACATTCAATGAAGTCAGGGCCCGACTCATTCATTAAAATAATTGATCCGGATAATTCTGCCAAGGTTACATCCCTTGACCCGACAAATGGATTCTTATGGGTAAAAATGGAAGTTAAAAATGTATCAGGCAAAGCCCGGACATTCAATTTTGAAAGGGTCCGCGTTATTGCCGATGATTATATCGCCAAGCCTGAATATGCATACTCTGAATCATTATTTGATCGGGAAAACTTTCTTTTCACAATCCAGCCGCATGATAGCGTTACACGTTGGTTAATATTCCTCCATAAAAAAGGGAACAATCCATACCGTTTGGTGTATGATACGTTTCAAAATAATGTTATGAATTACAGTCTGGGGATGGATTTGGGAGCATATTAAATTTCCTCTGAAACCTGGTTTCATTTTCCTTTGTATCCGCTCATGCGGCAGGAATGTTTCGGGCACATCACTACATTTTTCAATTGATAATAACCCCTCAGGCGGGGTTTGCGACTACTTAGCTATTTTTTAGTCAAGTTTAATTACAGCAAGTCGGCTCGATGAAGCTGTTTTCTCCCCTGCTCGCTCAAATAAAACAGCACTTCAATGATGTAAATTAAATAAATTATGGCATTTTAATATTATTTTTTTCATATAGAAATATTCTTCAAGTCCCCCTCCGGGGGATTTAGGGGGCTCTTTAAAAGATATTTTTTATTTAGAATAATATTTCAAAAATTTCCTAAATCCAGTTATAGTTTTACCCGGAATTTAATTCGCTCCCATAATTCAGGGGATTTTTTCAATATATCAGACGGCCTTTCTGATGGGACAAAATCCGGGATTAATTATGGCTATTACGCTGAATCAGATTCCTACTGGTGGGATGCAGACAAACCCTTAACTGTCTGCTTTGAGGATTATTCCAATCTCACTCATCCCCAGGAAGCACAATGATTGTATAACTTTTTTGAAACTTTCCCCGGCGATTCCCGGGATGTCGAACTGAAGATTGACAATCTGGGCGGGAAAGAAATTGAGCTCATCGGAAAGCCGCACGTAAAAATAGCGAAAGTTATGAAAGAATCAGCCGGGAACAGCAAACCTATTGATACCGAAATTGCCAACAGCAACAGCGACGGAACTAAAATCTTTTCAATTGTCCGTCAGCCTGAGAGTTCGATAGTCTGGCCCCGAAAATACGCCGACGGCAACAGGTACGACCTGCCAGAACCCCAGCCAATACCTTTTACGGTACGATTTCATGCAGAAGAAAACGGCACATATGCCGCCAGGGTGGTCATACCATATCGTTATTACGATCAGGCAGGCGGCGTAAAATACGGCAAATATGCGTTTCACATGCAGGCAGTCTGCAAAAAGATGATGCTTTTGAATGCACATGAACATCGCATCATGGAACACCTCTTTGGAAACAAACCCGGCAGCTATTCAAAATCACTTATTGATGTGAACAGCGACGGCTCTGCTGACCTTGTGATGCAATCAACCGGCGAGGACGGCTGGGATGCATATATCGCCATAAATAATGGGGATGGAACATTCAAACAAGCCGTTCACCGGACCCTTCTCTCAATAAAATTGAGCAATGATCAAACGCGATATACAAAACTGAACAGCGATATCGACGGCGATGGAGACATTGATCTTATACTTCAAAGTACCGATAATTTCGGATGGCATTCATGCGTGGCGCTCAACACATGCAGTAACGGGGTATGTTCCGGTGAAAATATTTTCAAGGAGGGCAAGGTCCAAACCCTTCGCTCAGGTGTTTATGGACTTTTTTTTGACCGTTTCACCAAATTGGCAGGAGATGTTAACGGCGATGGCAACCTCGATGTGATGCTCCAGACAGCTGATCGCTGGCAGATACTGCTGGCATTTGGAAAAGGAAACGGCACATTTGCACCAGCCCTGAAGCGCACACTGATGCCCGGCGCCTTTACCACAGACTATACTGCATTTTCAACGTGCATCGGCGACGTCAATGCCGACGGCAGGATTGATGTTGTGCTTCAGCAGAACGACTCAAACGGATGGCTTGAACATGATGCGCTTTACAATTCTGACTTTTAACAAAAAAATATTGTGACCCGATAATAAATCATTCCTTCCGCAGTCTTGATAAAGACAGCGGAAGGAATTGTATTCGTGTAACTCAATATAAAAATATGCTGTACGCTGAGTCGATTTACTTATTATAGCTCCTCAAAGAACAGATTCAATTCATAAAAAGCGTCTTTTTGATATAGTCCATCACCAGTGGTAAAAGTAATATTAAAAGTGTTGATCCCTGGCGGCAATATGTACGGTGGAGGGAGCAATTCTATTATTGCAAGATTCCCCATTACACATCCAAGACCACCACCAGGAGATGTTGATTTTATAATAAATTCTCCATTTATTGCAATAAGCATTTGTTCAAACGAAGAGTCCTGCATTTCCGCATGTCCTCTAACGACAGGAATAAATTTATAATCATCAGGGGTTATGATAGTTGCAGTGGCGCTACCTGATTGAGTTTGACTATTATTTCCTCCGCAATTTTGTGAATCTTCGATGTTAAACCTGATCTTTCTACCATCATTTGATATTTCCCATCCTCCAGCGGGTGCTGTCACATTTTGCTGATCTGTTACCCATGACATTTCCACTGGTATTCCTGTTCCACTTCCACTTCCACTACTCATGTTTCCATCATTAAACAATATTATTAATTCACTGTTACAACTGAAGTAGAAGAGAACAAACAATATTATACAAAATGATTTTATTAAATTTCTTGATGGCTTCATTTTCATACAATGACTCCTTTCTATTTACAAATTTTATTGCAAATGCCTTAAGTCTGTGGCATATATTTTTTTTCGAGAAATTATTTTTTTTATTTAATTTCTTTAATTAGAATTTATTAAATAATTCAATTAAAGTCAATCTTCGATATAAGTTTAAATCTATTATTGGAATTTTTTTCCAGACAAATTTGTATTAAACAAATTAAACAAATTGTTGATTTTCAATCTGTTTCAGAATCTTCAAGTCTCCCTATGGGGCTGAGATCTGACCATATCTCAGTTATGAAGCCCCCCAACCCACCCGAGGGGGCTAACAACTACTCACATCTCGTTCACGAAGACCTCCCTCCCTCCCCGAGGGGCTAACAACTACCCACATTTCCCCGGAGCCCCCGGCCGATGTATCTTTTTATATGTTATTAATAGTATCCGGCCACCCCCGGAGGGGCAATGTCATTAAGTTAACGTTTAAGCTTTTTTTGCAGAACACTAAAATACAATTTTTTTCTGCCTCTTGTGAAAACTTACTGCCTTTTTATCGGT
>JBFZEZ010000094.1:0-3685 GCA_041306585.1 Spirochaetota bacterium
ACTGCTTTCTGTTTTCAGTTTTTGCCCAGTCCTCATCCATGGCAATGACGTCCACATTGTAATTATACAATGGAAATTTGTACGCTATGGTGTTGCGGACCAGGAGCGGGAGCGCAATGACAATGAAGACCGCAAGAAAAAGCCAGAGGTATCTGTTTTTCAGCAGAACCCAGAAACGGAACCTGACATCAAAAAGCAGAAAAAGACCGAACCCGAAGATGATAAACAGACCGCTTGCCTTGGTCATATAGGTGAGCCCCGTGAAGAGACCAGCGAGTATCCAGTATCGGTTGTCATCCAGTCCTTTTATGAGAAAGTAAAAACTAAGCGATGAAAAAATAATGAGGAGGGGTTCGCACGAGACCATGGTTGTCTGATGGAAAAAAATATCATTGATGAGAAGCAGGCAGGAAGCTAAAGCTGCATGGACCTTGCCGCTCTCTTTACGGATTAAAAAATAAAAAAGATATACGAAAGAAAGCCCTATAAAAAGATTTAAAATTTTGATGTTGATGAAATAATCGTAACTTTTTTCAAAGAATAGGGAAATGATCATTGGGAAGATCGGATGCTGATTGGCAGGCGTAAAGGTCCCATCGAATAATCCTTTAAAAGTCCCCCATATCCCTCCCGCGTTTAATATGTCTTTTACATATTGAAAAAAGAAAGTGGTATCAGTCTCGCCGATGTAAAGATGTTCGCCCATATATACAAACCCAACAAGAACATAGACAATTGTTATAAGACCCAGGATAATCGCGGTCCTGATTGCCGGTTGTCTCCATAAGCCGAGAAGCGAATAGCCTGAATTCGTTTTCATTACATTGACCCCTTATACATTGTGTAACCTGGTGAAAAATCTTTATCTTATTTATAGCAGATTGGTCAGTTGAATATAGATCAGTACACGGTTTTAAAATCAATCAAAAAAAGGGGGAATCGGGAAAATAGGAACCTGGGGTGGATTGACTCCAAAATAATTGTTGACACAGCAAATATATTGGCAGATATTTTTATTGGAGAATTGTTGCAATTGTATGAATGATAAAAAACTTTTTAAGGAAATCCGCGCCTTCCTCAATGATCGGTTCGGGAGCGAACTTGAAAAAATTATAATGTTCGGTTCCCGCGTCAGGGGTACGCAACAGTAAATCACCATTGGACCACGACTACCTCATCATCGGGGCCGGTATAATCGGCCTCTCCCTGGCACGGGAACTCAACAAAAAGCATCCGCATGCGTCAATCGCTGTCATTGAAAAAGAACCTGATACCGCATATCACAGCAGCGGCAGGAACAGCGGCGTTCTGCACGCGGGTTTTTATTATACTGCGAATTCACTGAAGGCCAGGTTCACCCGCGACGGAAATAGTGAGCTGACCGAATACTGCAAAAAAAACAAACTTACAATCAATAAAGCCCATAAGGTCGTCGTTGCCGCGAATGAGCAGGAGCTTGGTCCTTTATTTGAGCTTGAAAAGCGCGGGAGAACAAATGGTGTTGATGTGAAAATCATCGACGAGAAGGAGTTGTTTTCTATTGACCCCAACGCGCGGACTTTCAAGCATGCTTTATATTCGCCAACTACGTCCACTGTTGACCCGGTAGAAATCTGCAGGGCGTTAAAAAATGAACTTGCCGGCAAAGGCGTAAAGTTCTATTTCAACTGCAGGTACCTGAAGAACCTGGGCGGGAACTCAATCAGGACAACTGCCGGTGTATTCAGCGCGGGGACCATCATCAATGCTGCAGGCCTTTACGCTGACAGGATAGCGAAGGATTTTCATTTCGGGAAAGAATATATCATAATTCCGTTTAAGGGTATCTATCTGAAATACGGCGGGACCGATAAACCGGTTGCGACAAATATTTATCCGGTCCCGAACCTGAAGAATCCTTTTCTGGGTGTGCACTTTACCATAACCGTTGACGGTACCGTGAAGATAGGACCCACCGCGATACCCGCCTTCTGGCGCGAGAACTATCAGGGCCTTGACAATTTCAGACTGAACGAATTCATTCAGGTGATGTCGTATGAGGCCCTGTTGTTTCTCAAAAATTCGTTCGGTTTCCGCGACCTTGCCTTTGATGAGATGAAGAAATATAACAGGAAATATTTTGTCCATCTGGCGGCCCATCTGGTGAAGACCCTGGACTCAGCCGGATTTAACGACTGGAGCCGTCCTGGTATCCGGGCCCAATTGCTGAATAAAAAGACCCTCGAACTGGTGCAGGACTTCGTGGTTGAGGGCGATACCCATACAGTCCACGTATTGAACGCAGTGAGTCCGGCATTCACCGGGAGTTTTCCATTTGCCCGGTGGGTGGTGGAGAGGTATGTTAGATGAGGAAGATTATGTACAGCATTTCTTTTTGTCCTCTCATATAATTGGCTTGTCCGGGACAAGACTTTTAAGAAAATTTTCGCAGGGAATACATGAAATGCCGTCGATTAAAAGTTCCTGTTTGCCCCGGTAGAGCAGGATGCGCCTATGCCCGTATCCCCGGGGGGAGTTATTCCTTCGAAATTAACTTGACAATTGATAATAATCAGGTATTTTAAAATTCTTAATTCCCTTTTGGAGATCAGTAATGAAGAGCAACAGAGCCCTGGATTGGCTTAAACAGGCAGAGAATGATTTGATTTGGGCGACTGATACCCTCAAGGACAAGCATTTTGCACAGGCATGTTTTGTAAGTCAGCAAGTTGGCGAGAAATCTCTCAAAGCCTTGGCTTATTCCAAGGATATTGATATTGTAAAAAGTCATTCAATCATGGCTATCGCGAGATCATTAAAGATAAATGGCGATATTGAAAAAATGGGTAAAAGGCTCGATTTATATTATATAAGCGCCCGCTATCCAGATGCTTTTCCATCGGGCGCGCCATTTGAGTATTTCACCGAGGATCAAGCGACCGAAGCCCTTAATTTTGCCGGGAAGATAATTGAATATGTCAAGCGATCGATTGATTGAAAGTGATATTCTGGTGTATAATAACCGTGATCCATTGTACGGAATGTCACGGGAAGATTATATCGCCCTGCTCAAGAAGCGACTCGATGGCAGAGTCTTAAAAGCATATTTTTTTGGTAGTTTTACCGGCGAAAATTTCAATCATGATAGCGATATAGATATACTTCTCGTTAAGAATACAAATATTCCGTTTGTGGAAAGGTCGTTTGAATTTGAAGATATTCTCGATATGGTCCCCACCACCGATATTATTGTATATACCCCTGGAGAGTTTGAATCCTTGATTGCTGACCCTTCTCCCGGTTTTTGGCGCAGCGTTGTGGGGAGCATGGTACGGTTTTTATGAAAAAATTATGATGGTAACACCGTCATGTTGGTTTTCTATTACTCACAAGTGGTGCACTATTTATACAGAATCAGTAAAATATTTCCACAATTCGTTTTGTTCCAATATATATGACCGCCAATATCCAAAAGGTTCAGTATCATTTTTTGCGGAAGAAAGAAGCAATATATTCTTGAGCACGCGAATATCTTTTTCATTCTCAATAAGGAACAGAAGATTTCGTCGTCACAGGCAGCAGTCCGAGGGGTAGATCGGATATTTATTAATTAACAATCCCCGCTTTAATCAAATCATCCATGGTTAATTCCGTAATATCCAGAATGTCCTCAATGCTAAGCCCCTTCTGCAGCATTTTGCGGGCA
>JBFZEZ010000095.1:0-8119 GCA_041306585.1 Spirochaetota bacterium
AGATGCGCATGTCGACTGGTCCGATAAAGGTAAAGTGCGGGTGCATGTAATTTTTGAATAGACTTCTTTCGTGTTATATTTATTCATGTGGGGCCTTCGTCCTGTTGTATCGGGATTGAAAGGCCCTGCATGGGGTCCCTCTCACTTCACTAATCATCTTAATGTTTTTCACTGTAAAAACCGATATAATTTTTTCGATGAAAAATTTCAAAAATGAATCAATAATTGTTCTTATAAATTTGTCGATTCAAGGAAACAGTCCCGGGCAATAACATTTATCTTCACGCCGCCTTCAGCCCTTGAATATGGCTTAATAATGCTCCCCCTTTTTACTAAAAAGAAGTTTACAATATTCGACAGCTTGTTCACTATTGTCCTACTTTGTGTCATTCTATGTAAAATAATAAGGAAGTTATTATATTGAAAATAAGAAAAATCGTTCATGCTCTATATCAGCCGTACAAGTATCTCGTATATATCCCGCTGTTTTTTCTTTCCACTTTTTTTTGCATAATCCTCGGCCTCATTGTAATCACCGTTATCAATGACAGGGTTGCAAATAAGGTTGTCGGGACCATATGGGGCCGCTTTAACTGCTATATTGCCCCGATCCATGTAACAGTGACCGGTAAAGAGAATATTAAGAAGGGACAGCCCTATATCGTTATCGCGAATCATCAGAGCCATTTCGACAGTTTTTTGCTGTACGGATGGCTCGGGATTGATTTCAAATGGGTGCTGAAGAAAGAGTTGCGATCGGTCCCCATGTTCGGATATGGGGGTGAAAAAGTTGGGCACATATTTATTGATCGCTCAGATACCAAAGCGGCGTATGAATCCTTGAAAGAAGCCCGCAAGAAAACAGACCTCGGTTCTTCAATTATAATACTTCCGGAGGGAACACGCGCTGAAAATGAAGAGCTTGCACAATTCAAGAAGGGGGCATTCGTTATGGCCCTTGATCTGAAACTTCCGATGCTTCCGGTGACTATCAATAATACAAAGAATATCCTTCCGCCCCGTTCTTTTGATCTTTTTCCGGGAATGGTAAGTATGCATATCCATGAGCCCATTGATACCTCCTCATATACTCACAAAACGATAGATGTACTTATGAATGATGCTAGAAATATTATCAGGAAAGGGCTGCATTCCTGAATATCCCTCTTTTGTTATTGTTATACCATTGTAATTTTTTTTTGATTGAAAATATCAATCCTTTGTAAACGGCCATGATTTATTAAACAGAATTTGATTTATTCTGTTTATAGAATGTTTTTTGTAACCTATTGCTATCATTCACTTCATAATGATTACAAATTCTTTTGTTAGCACTCATTTTGTTGAGTGCTAACAAAACAACGATTTTTATCTTTTTTTAATAATCAAATTTTATTTTTTAGTTACTTTTCATCATTTTTTTGATTTTTTTTTTGTTTAAGTAAAAAAAAGATATTGATTAATATACCCTATTTCTTTTTCTGAAGTATATAATCTTTGCGATTCATCAAAGTAAAAAAGTAAATTCAAAATACATCTGAATTTAATGTTATTGGATTACTTATATTACATGAGCAATTTTAAAATCTAACTTTTAAGGAGGAGTTATTGTGGCTATTAAACCTATCGGAGATCGCATTCTCATCGAGATGATGGAAGATGAAATTGAAAGAGTAGGCTCTATCTATGTTCCCGACACTGCCAAAGAAAAACCGCAGCAGGGGAAAGTCATTGCAGTTGGTCCCGGCAAAAGGGATGGAAAAGATTTAGTCCCTATGACAGTGAAAGTCGGAGACACAGTCCTGTATGGCAAATATTCAGGAACAGAGATAAAGCATGGCGGTAAGGATTATTTAATGGTGTCAGAAAACGATGTTCTGGCAGTTGTAGATTAATTACTAATAAAAACCTAAAGAGGTAAAAAAATGGCAAAAATATTACAATACAGCGATGATGCACGACGCTCGATATTACAAGGCGTCAAAAAACTTGCGGATGCCGTCCAGGTAACACTGGGACCCAGGGGCCGCAATGTCGTGATCGACAAGAAATTCGGCGCACCGACAGTCACCAAAGACGGAGTGACCGTGGCAAAAGAGATCGAACTTGAAGATCCTTTCGAAAACATGGGTGCACAGATGGTGAAGGAAGTCGCGACAAAAACGAATGATATCGCGGGGGACGGTACCACTACGGCAACCATTCTCGCCGCAGCGATCTACAGCGAGAGCCTGAAAAACGTTACTGCCGGCAGCAACCCGATGAGCATTAAACGCGGAATCGACAAGGCTGTCGTTGCTGCGGTTAGTTTCATCGCTTCCAGCTCCCGTGAAATTCACGACAAAAAAGAGATTGCGCAGGTGGCATCGATTTCTGCAAACAACGACCAGGAGATCGGTAACCTGATCGCTGATGCAATGGATAAAGTCGGAAAAGATGGTGTCATCACCGTTGAAGAAGCAAAATCGATTGATACACATCTTGAAGTGGTTGAGGGGATGCAGTTTGACCGCGGTTATATCTCTCCCTACATGGCGACCAACATGGAATCAATGGAAGCGATTCTTGAAAATGCATTAATTCTGATTCATGACAAAAAAGTATCTTCAATGAAAGACCTCCTTCCAACGCTTGAAAAAGTAGCACAGTCAGGCAGGCCTCTCCTGATAATAGCTGAAGAGGTTGAAGGGGAAGCCCTTGCGACAATTGTTGTCAATACACTTCGCAAAACTATCACCTGCGTGGCTGTAAAAGCACCCGGGTTTGGCGACCGCAGAAAAGCGATGCTCGAGGATATCGCTGTTCTTACCGGCGGGCAAGTTATATCAGAAGATCTCGGCATGAAGCTTGAGAACACCACCATAGAAATGCTCGGCAAAGCCAAGAAGATAATTGTTGATAAAGAAAATACTACCATCATCGAAGGCGGTGGTTCCCAGAAAGAGGTACAGGGCCGCATAACACAGATCCAAAAGCAGATCGATGACTCAACTTCCGATTACGATTCAGAAAAACTCCAGGAGCGCAAGGCGAAGCTTGCCGGCGGGGTCGCTGTCATCAATGTCGGGGCTGCTACAGAAATCGAACTGAAAGAGAAAAAGGCACGTGTCGAGGACGCACTTTCCGCCACCCGTTCAGCGGTTGAGGAAGGGATCGTTCCCGGCGGCGGACTTACCCTGCTGAATGCTCAGAAAGCTGTCCATGAAATGGCAAGCAAACTGACCGGCGACGAAAAGATCGGCGCAGAGATCGTTGCAAAAGCAATGGAAGCTCCCATGAAGCAGATCATTTTTAACGCTGGACTCGAAGGCTCTGTTATCACAGAGAAGGCCAAAGCTGAAAAGAGCGGTATCGGCTTTGATGCAGCGAACCTCGAATGGGTTGATATGATGAAGGCCGGGATTATCGATCCTGCCAAGGTTGTCCGTTCAGCGCTGCAGAATGCTGCGTCTGTAGCAGGTATGCTCTCCACTACTGAAGTTCTCATTACCGAGAAGAAAGAAAATGAGTCTCAAATGCCTGGAGGCGGCGGCATGGGTGGAATGGGTGGCATGGGTGGAATGGGCGGCATGATGTAAGCTGTTTCTTCCATAGCAGATATTACGTACAAGCGCCGGGTTTAAGGCGCATAAACAAAAAAGGCGGCAAAATTAAATGCCGCCTTTTTTTTTGATTGTAACCGCGTAGAGACGCAAAATTCTGAAGTGTTCAATACATTATACCGATCATAATAATCAGGATGACTGTCGAATGATTATTGATGATAAATGTAAAGATCAATTCAATTTTGAGGATATTATAGGATCTGTTGAGTCTGTCGGCGCCGAGCAGGACATCGATCTGTCGCGTCTTACATTTATTGAGCCGTATTCGATGCTCTCCCTCCTTCTCCTCGGAAGAAATCATCTGAGAAATACCGGGGAGAAACACAGGCTTGTTAATATTCCCCTGAGCATTCATCAGTATCTCACCAGAATGGATTTTTTTCACACCGGGGTGTTTGAGACAGACCGGCCCCTTGATGAAAAATTTTTGTTGAAAAGAAGCGCCTTCAGTAAGCGCGTAATCGAGGTTACCGAGATACCCAACAAAGAGAGGGAAAGCGTCAAAGTGATAGGGGGGGTCATAGAAAAATTTCGGAAACGGGCCGGATTCATCCTTAAAAACTGGATATCCGAGACAATTACGGATCTCTTTGTGACAGTCATTTCGGAACTTTGCCAGAATATTTTTGAACACAGCCTTGATTCAGGCTATCTATCCATGCAGACCTACACTGCGGGGAAGGAGAATATTGTAAGGCTTGTGATTTCAGATTCGGGTATCGGTATACGCGGGAGTTTTGATCAGAAAAAGGAGGTCATCTATGACTCTCCTGCGAACCTTATCGAGAAAGCATTCACTACCCCGATATCAAGCAAGCGTGAATTCGGTTACGGGTTGTGTGAGGTCAATGCTATTGTCGAGATGCTGAAAGGGTCAATATTTATTCGTTCGGCAAACGCCTCGGTCACCGCGCTGTATAATAAAAAGAACAAAGGACAGCCGCTCATGTTTTTAAAAAATGATCTGAAAAATTTCAGGGGCACCCAGATATCTATTTCTCTATCATATTGAATGCTGGACGTATACAATGATTATTAATATTCGACAATGCGCCAAGGATCTCAAGTACAAGAACCCGGATTTGATAACGCGTCCGATTGGGCGGAATCTTTTTGCAAAAGTTCTTGAAAAACTTGCAATTATTGGCCTTCATGAAATTGTCATAATTGATTTTGAAGGGATCAAGGTCATCGATTCATCGTTTATAGATGAATTTCTTGTCCGGCTGATTCTCCTCTCAAGGGATGAAAAAAAACCATTCTATGTAAAATTGAGAAATATCTCGGAAAGTGCAGAAATTAATATTGACTTGGTATTTAAATCGTACTCTCATTACAATAATAAAAAAATTGTTGTCATATCCGATGAATTGAGGCATAATAACAGTTATTTTATCGGGCCTTTAACAGGGGCTGAAAAGCAGATAATCGATTTTTTAAAGATAAACAAAAGCGCACGGGTTTCGGAAATTGCTGATATTCTTTCCCTCCCGGAAGAGGAAACCATGGAGATAATGGAGCAATTATTTGAAACACGGGTGATACGGAAAGACACTCAGGCCATATTTTCAGTGGTTTGAAGGAAATACATGATTTTTTTATATTGGCGGACATGAGAGCGTCTGAGACAAAAGATCAGAATCAAAGGGAAGACAATTTATTTGGGCTGTTGTCTTCTTATAAAATTTTTATTACATATTTTCGCATTCTCGTTTCATCCGAGGAAAACCGTATTTCCGTACAGGTGACAGATAACCCTAAAAATTGGGTTAATATAGATGCAAAAAAGTATATTTCGTATTCTCAATTGAGGAGACTTGAAATCGGGATTGACAGTCTTTCAGTTAAATATGTCAGCCCCCTGCATCTATTGAAAATTATCGGTCCTCTCATGGGGTTGAAAATTCCGGGGGATCGGGTTGTAATCTATAATG
Source organism: Spirochaetota bacterium (assembly GCA_041306585.1). Lineage (GTDB taxonomy): Bacteria > Spirochaetota > UBA4802 > UBA4802 > UBA5550 > JBFZEZ01. The sequence goes on from JBFZEZ010000095.1 coordinate 5,540, forward strand.
AACTTTTGACCAAGGGTTTTTTTATTATTGAAACATCATTGAAATACAAAAATAGTGTCATACAGGGTATACGTAAACTAATCAATCTGCCTCCGCAGAAAAAATATGAAATTCTAGAAAAATGTTTAATGGAACATCAGGAATAAGATATGAGTGAACAATTTAATTCCCTAGAGGAAAAATCCCGGCATATTGAAATATCGTTAAAATATACCAATAAGGATATGGATAAAGCCAAGGCTATGGCAGCTGGTCAGTTGCAGGACATCATTGTTGTAAAAGGGAAGTTTGTCGTTCATTCGAAAAATAATTCCGGAATGTTTTATGCTTTTTTTAATTCAATGTTTGAATACATAGCCAGTATCGATAGCATTATTTTCAGTACCCCGCATTATTTCGAAAAGATCCGTATTTTTGATGAATGGAAGACACTGTCTGCCGATATACGGTCATACCGGCAGAAGAATGAAGCCATCAACTCGGTGGAATTCACAGGGTATCTTCTTGATGCATTTATAAATCGTGATATTTTTCCTCATGTGCAGGATAAACGCATTGATCAGCTTACAAAAATCGTGAACGAAATTATTGCCGACTCATTCAACGACAAAAATGTTCAGAGTCAGGTGGAAATTGAACAGACTTCCTCTCTGAATATGGAACTTGCCGGTATACAGATTGATGTCCCCGGGGGCATCGAAGTGCAGGGGGCCCCTGAAACAGAGAAAAACGTTTCAGCTTCACAATCTTCCGAGCTCGATCAGCGATTGGAGAAAATCGAGAGTGAGGCGGATTACATCGTCTCCGGACAAGTGATTGTATCTCCTATTAAAGGAAAATACATACATGATATTGAACCAGGGGACAAAATCAAGATCATGCTTCCCGGGTTTGATGCCGTATCTCAAAAGATTCTGAAAGCCCTTAATGCTTACGATAAGGATGGGAATAAGCTCCCCATCAAGGGCAGGGTAAAAGCAAAAGTTCCAGTTGAAAAAGGGTGTATCGTTTATGCACTTGTTGCAAAAGGGATAGTCGCAAAAATTATTGAAGAGGAAGATGTCAAGATACAAATGGATGCACCCGAGGAAGAGAGCACAGTGATTAAATCATTTGATAACAAGTTGATTGTGTATATACTGATTCTGATTCTGCTTATTGTTGTCACGGGATTTGTACTGTTCTCTCTTATCTAGCAATTCTAGCAATTCTAGCAATTGAATATATATTTAAAGAAAATTTTCCCTTACCATGAGTCTTCATGTCATTTCAGTTTTAAAGAAAGGTGAAGAGAGTATGATGTATCTTCGTATATGTCTCAATATTTTGTTATTGTTGCTTGTCATAAGCCCGGGCCATGGGCAGATGGCGGAATGGAAATTTTTCAAGGACAGCGAAGGTAACAGGTATTACATTGATGCGCAGGGAAAAATCTGGACTTCCTCTGAGCCGGAATATAAATATAAACCGATATCAATCGAGGGGATGGAATATTATATCAATCATGGCAATGAATTGATAAAAAACCAGCATTATGTCGAAGGTTTGACCATTCTGAAATCGATTTGTTCAATGCAGGCGGATAATAATATTATTCGTACGGCCCAGCTCAAGGCTGGGGAAATCATTAATAATATGAAAAAGGTACAGGGAAACCGTTACGATAGTATGAACGAGGATGCCTCCATTCTCCTTTATCGAAAAGATGGAAATGTCTTTTTTGTGAACGATGTCATGATGTATTCATTTGTGTTTTCCGGGAATATTCAAATCATCAGGAAGAAAATACGGGCGCGACAGGGATACCGATATGTCGGCGTGTCACTCGGCATTCTATCAGGTTCTGAGGAGCCGGCCGAGGGGCCCGGGGTGAAATTCAGTATCCTGCTTTCGTGCGACAGTGAACGGTATACCCTAAAGGTCGCCGATATCGCCGGTTTCGAAGCAACCCGGAGGAAGGAACTCGGTTACGATGGCCTTGTCCGCAATCCAATAAAGCAGAGTGAAAAACTGATAGTTTATAGAATAACAAGCCGCATTAAGCCATTCCATGAAGGTTTTGAGGTTTTTGCTGTAAACCGGACTTTCGGCCATATGTTCAGGTTGATCACCCCGGCAGGTTCATTCGATGCGAACAAAAAGATAATGGAAGATATCATAAATGGTTTTAAAGTTATTGATTGATTGATATTTTATATCCTTCCCGCAAAAACAAGGGCAGTTTCGCCGCATGTGTCCCTGTGGGTGCATGTTGAGCAATCTTTCCATATTTTTTCTGGCAGGGTCTCCTTGGGGACCTCGACAAATCCATTTTTTTTAAAAAATTCAGGTACATACGAAAGGTCGAATATTTTGACACCCTCGGCGGTACTGAGTTTTCTGATAAGATAATTGAGCAGCATGGACCCTATACCCTGGTGATACATATCCGGTGCAACTGCCAGTGAACGGACCTCTTTCAGCCGTTCTTCATAATCATAACAAGATATAATTCCTATTATCTCACCGTTAATTTCTGCAATATGGAAATGATTGATAATCGATTCAATCTCATCTTTTGATCTTTCGAGGATACGACCC
>JBFZEZ010000096.1:0-3425 GCA_041306585.1 Spirochaetota bacterium
TCCAGCTCGGTCTACTCTCCCCTGATGTCATGATGGGGAGTCCCCTGGACCTCAAGATCAATTACCTGACAGTGGGGACCATCTCACGATTTGATGATACCTATGAAATTGATATGAGAACAGTGTCTATCGAAGACTGGAAGATCGTACACTCCAGGGGATGCAGTTCTCCGACTGTTTCCGAAGGTATTAAGGATATCGCCTGGTATGTATCGGAACAGTTTACCGGAAAATACCTTGCACAGCGTGTCAACGAACGATCCGCGAACCCGGTGATTGCAGTGCAGAAATTCAAAGATATCACCAATGAACCCGGCACTACCGGATACAGCGGGGCCTTTGCTGAAATTTTAAACAGCGAGCTCGGTTCATATGCATTAATTACCGCAATTGAACGAAAATATTCAAAGGCCCTCATCAATGAAAAGGTGCTTGAAATGGTCGGGGTCGTTGATAACGGTTCGGAGGGAAATTTACGACCACGGGGTATCGAGTATTATGTACAGGGCGACATACGTTTTTTTAAAGATGTGATATGCATCAATTACTCGATATGTGATTCAGCAGACGGGCGCATTGCTTTTATGGGGAGGCATGAAATAGTTTCTCATTACGGGCTCCGTCCTGCTGCGAAAAAAATTGCCGGCACCATTGAAGACGTTCTTAATAATCGCATCGGGACACTGACAGTGCATTCAGAACCGCCGGAAGCCGAAATAATGATCGACGATGAACCTGCGGGGAAAACTCCACTAACGGTTTCTATCGGCACAGGCAAACATTCATTGAAAGCGAAATCATCGGGATTCGAAACCCTGACTTCTGATTTTGAAATAAAACCGCGCGAGGTGAAAGTGCTCCAACTCACGCTGGTTCCATTGAGCCTGCAGCTCCTTACAAAAGCGTATGAACTCGAGGAGAAAAATGACTGGACAGGGGCCATCGCGATTTATGATGAATTTGTAAATACATATAATGAAACCGAGGATGCAAATAATGCTCTCTACAGGAAGGGGCATATCCAGCTTCTCTATCTCAAAGAGTATGAGAATGCCCTTGCAACATTTGAAACCCTTGTCAGCCGCTACCCGGAAACCATGGTGCGCGCTGAGGGATATTTTGGAATAGCACGCACGTATCGCGCACTTGGGAAACAGGGGAAATCGAAAGAAGCCCTGAAATATCTTCTGGAAAAATATGGCGATACCCCGGCAGCCGAAGAGGCGCGAAAGATGAAATTGTAAGAAGGAATTTCATGAAGCACTACGATTATATCGAAGCGGATGATCTTTATGATATGGCGATTGAATGTCTCAAAAACAGGGACACCGATAAGGCTATTGTCCATTTAAAAAAAGCCATTGATTTGAATATAAACTTTACCTATGCTTATATCGCTCTCGCCCGGGCGCAGGGAATCCTTGGCGAGTTCAATAATGCCGTGCATACCCTTAAAAGGGCGGCTAAAGTCGATACTGAATTCAACCGGCTGAATTATCTTATTGCGAAATATGCGTATAAGGGTGGAGATTACAAAACTGCCCTTTTGTCAATTGATCATGCATTGGAAATTGAGGAAAACCCTTTGTATCAGTCTGCCAGGGAGATTATTTATGAGAAATATCGATCAAGGGGTAGATGAGCCATTTTGGGTAATTGCTCTAATTTAGTATACATTCCCCTCATCCCCAGTTAATGAATAATTACAAGAGCCCCCTAAATCCCCCGGAGGGGGACTTTCAGGAGTTTTCTTTAAGTCCCCCTCCGGGGAATTTAGGGGGCTCTTCGGTGGATATGATTCCATTTCAAAAATGTGCGAATGTATCTTTGAAGGGATGGTGAGGTACTGTGGCATGCGTGACCTCGATGATGACTTGACATTGCTTACGGTGAAATGGGGGGAGGGGAGATAAGTAGTGGATAGTATTTTAAACAGAAGAAAAGAAATTAATCAATATTAATTTCTTTCAAATATTTCTCTACTTCGGAATAAATTATTTTAGCAAACTCATAAAATCTTGCTGCATCCTGGATAGAAGGCATCCCTCCCGGTAAATACCCTGTCATAGAAGGATACCGCACGTCAATATAAACTCTATTCATATCCAACAATATATCTTCATCCGAAATAAATTTATAGGATACTAACTCATACAGTGTGACTAGATTATGAATTTTAGGCACATTCAAATTTTGCCCTTCAATTATGGCTTTAAAACACTTTTCAACACATTGCTGTGCATGGAAAGCGGTGGAAGCGCTCAGGTTTTCATCATCGACAATTTTTTCAGCAGTATGAAGATCTATACTTGCAAATTTTAGCCATTCACTGATTTTTTCTTTCATAATAGTTGTATGCCCTTGTCAAGTATTTCCTTGGAAAAAGAACTGCCATAACTGACAAATTTTACCCATTCAGGACGTGTGTATACTATTAAATCAGTGGGAGTTTTTTTAGTAAATGACATCAGTGCTTTTGCCACGATGCGGTTCAGTTCGAGTTTTTTCTTGTAATTTTCGGGCATTGTCTCATCAGACAAAACAACGAGAAGATCAACATCACTGTCGGCTGAGGGTGTTCCATAAGCGTAACTCCCGAACAAGATGATCCGATCAGGTGAAAGGGGTTTTAATGCATCGATAATTAATTTTTTTAATTTTTTATCAAGTTCCATAAATTAATTAATTATATTGAAAGAATCACTGTCAATCACAATTTCTTTGTCAATAAATGATAGGAGCAACGATTGCATATTCCGACGAAACCTGCCACCCATTCCGGAAAGTACCCTGCCACTTTTTATATAATTTCAAGCATAAAAAGACGACTGTCGCTATCGAGTTGCTTCAGACCGAAATCATCGAGAATAAGAAGGTCCTGGTGTTATAATGCCCTTGCAACATTTGAAACCCTCGTAAGCCGCTACCCGGAAACCATGGTGCGCGCTGAAGGATATTTTGGAATAGCCCGTACGTATCGCGCACTTGGGAAACAGTGGAAATCGAGAGAAGCCCTGAAATAAAACCCTTTGTATCAATCTGCCAGGGAGATTATTTATGAGAAATATCGATCGCGGGGGAAATGAGCGATTTGGGATGATTGCTCTAATTTAGCATGCATTCCCCTCATCCCCAGTTAATGAATAATTACCGAAAAATTTAAAGAAAAAATAATAATATAGTTTACTTTACTAATATTCACCATAAAATTAAATTAAAACTTTCATCGATGTGATTCTTATAGCATTTAACGAATGATTTAACTATTTCATACGAATCAATTTTCACGAAGAGCCCCATACAGCCCCCGGAGGGGGACTTTCAGTAATTTTGTTTATGGCCCCCTCCGGGGTTTTTTGGGGGCTCTTCGGTGGATATGATTTCATTTCAAATTTGTTTAAATTCTTGCGGCCGCGGCACTAGTG
>JBFZEZ010000097.1:0-2637 GCA_041306585.1 Spirochaetota bacterium
GGCGCGAACGACTACATCGTCAAACCGCACACGCGCACGGAGCTGCTTTCACGGATACGTTTTCACCTCAAGCTCTCGATCAATACCCAAAAGCTGAACATGGCCCTGAAAGAGCTCGCCGAATTGAACGCGAACCTCGAACAGAAGATCAGCGAGAGGACATGGGAACTGCAAGACGCAAAGGAGGAACTTGAGACCATGAACGAATCGCTGACAACGATAAACCATGATCTCATAAAAGCACGCGACGCCCTCTGGGGTGAAATGGAACTCGCGCATAAGATTCAGACCATACTCCTGCCGACCGAACCATACGCGGCAGGTTTTGAAATATCAGCATATATGAAGCCCGCGGATTCAATTGGCGGCGACTACTACGATGTCATCAACTCAGATGAAAGGGACTGGGTCTTCATCGGCGATGTCTCCGGACACGGCGTCAGCGCTGGAATCTTGATGATGATGGTCCAGTCGATCATCCGGTCCAAAGTATGTGAGAATCCCCTGATCAGGCCCTCAGAGCTTCTCAAGTTTGTCAACAAGGGGGTTAGCTGGAATATCAAGAAAATGGGCGAGTCAAAATTCATGACCATTATGTGTTTTGCCTGCAAACCCGACGGGACAATTGATTTTTCAGGCCGTCACGACAAGCCAATCGTCTACCGAAGCAGCAACAACAGTGTCGAATTTGTCGATCAGGTCGGCATGATACTTTCCCCATGGACTCCCGAATGGCGTCACGCTGATGGCATGATCAGGCTTGACAGGGGAGATATTCTCTTTCTCTATACCGACGGGATCATAGAGGCTGTCAACAGTGAGAACGCCTTCTTTACGGAACAGAAGCTGTCTGAAGTCATCAGATCCGCAGGGACGCTTCACCCGGCAGAAATCAAGGACCGTGTCTTATCTGAACTTCGTGATTACACGGTCAATGACGACATCACAATGGTAATATTAAAACGGATATAAGGGAACCACTCTAGCGGTTAACGATTTAATAAGACTTCTTTTGTCATTCCCGCGTAGGCGGGAATCCATCTTGATTTTCTTAAGGTTTAATATGGTCATATCTTCCGTATGATATAGTCCTTAAAGCACATCCGGGATCTTTTTTCCAATGGCGGCGTATAAAAATCCGCCCACTCAAACAAACAACTGTTGTAACCGTATCGTGCCGAACATCGCACTGATCTGGTAAGGGGCCCAATTTCCTCCGCCCTGATTTCATGATGATATGCCTCAGTGATGCCGTCGGTATAGCGCAGCATGGTGTTTATAAAACAATATATTTTTCTGATAAAATATAAAAAAATTGACAAACCGCAACACATTGAGAATAATCAGTGTAATGATAGAAAAAATTATCAAAAAATTCGACCTTGCCGACAGTAATTCAACACTCTCAGATTTGGAATACTGGCTCTCCCGTACGCCCGATGAAAGGATATCGGCGGTTGAAATCCTGCGAAGGCAACACCATGGAACTACAGCACGACTTCAAAGAACTGTTAGAATTATTCAACAAACACGCAGTTGAATATATCATCGTCGGATCGTATGCATTGGCGCATTACGGTGCGCCGCGTTATACGGGAGACATCGACCTGCTGGTAAATCCCCGCAGGGAAAACGCAACTAAAGTCATACATGCCCTTACGGATTTCGGTTTTGGTTCCCTTCAACTTACGTCGGAAGATTTCAGCGCACCTGATAAAGTGGTCCAGCTCGGCGTACCTCCCGTACGGATCGATATTATGACATCGATATCAGGGGTGAGCTGGGAAGAAGCTTATTCCGGAAAAGTTGCGGGGAATTACGGGGAGACCTCGGTATATTTTATCGGTCGGGAGCATTATATTAAAAATAAACGTTCAATCGGAAGAAAAAAAGACCTTGCCGATCTTGATGCAATCGGTGCAGAGTGACCGGTTATGAGCCCTCAAAAAGAAACATAGAAGGTAGGTGCAGTATATAAATTTCACGCCATCAACCGCCCCCCAATAATATATACCCGATTCCACTACCCGAAAAAACGCCTGACTCAACTCATTAATGTATCCAGAATCCCAGCAACTGCATTGTATGCAGGGGAAGGGGGCAGGCTGAGCAGACTAACCCCTTCACTATCAGCCTCAGCTATCATGGCATCCAACGGAACGGCCCCCAGTACTTCGATCCGTTCTTCTTTCAAGTACTTCATATGCTTTTCCGGAACAGTCTCCGATTTATTAATGATCACCTCATACCCGCAGTTTTTCATTGAATCGATTCTCTCCATGGCTTTTTTTAACTCAACGCAGGTATCAACGCCGCGTTTTGATGAATCAGTGATAAGGAATGCGTAATGGACCGCTTCAACAAGACCGGCAAAATGCCCTATGCCGATGCATCCCCCGTCCTGCACGATAACCACCTTCTCCAAATGTACTAATCGCGGATATTTCAGGAGTTTTAAAAGTTTATGCGCTGATTGGACAGCTTCTTTAAAAAGGGGTGATGATTTTTGACTCATTATTGTGCAGCCTGCAATAAGAATTGATTATTATGATAATTCATTTTGAAGGGAAAGTCGATGTAAAATATGACCGTACAACATAAAAAGTGACAGGCATAATAAAAAAAGTTAAAAAAGCG
>JBFZEZ010000098.1:0-7296 GCA_041306585.1 Spirochaetota bacterium
CGTCAGGGAGGCCGGTTTCCCCGTACCGCTTCGATATTTCGTATGAAAGCATTGCACCCACGGAACGGTCGATGTTCCCGATCGGCATGCGGACCGAAACCTGCTCTTTGAATTCAAGCGCGGGCTTGGCTTTTTCAATCAGTTTCCGGTCGAGCACTTCGTCGATTGTATGCACCTGTTTTTCGACGCAATAGCGATGGTTCTGCTGTGCTGATTCAGGAACATGCAGAAGCGGCGACGGGTCGACAAACCTGGCCTTCCAGTGATCAAGGGACCGCGGAGCGAGCAGATCGGTCCTGCCGATGAGGTCGTCGAATTTCCGTACGCCGAGCATCGCCATAATTTCCCTCACTTCACGCGCCAGGAAGGTGAAGTAGTTTATCAGATGCGCCGACTGTCCCTTGAAGCGCCTGCGCAATTCAGGGTCCTGTGTGGCGATTCCGACAGGGCAGGTGTTCTGGTGGCACTTTCGCATCATGACGCAGCCGAGCACGATCAAAGTTGCCGTTCCGAACGCGAATTCCTCGGCCCCCAGAATGGCGGCAATGACGATGTCGCGGCCTGTCTTGAGCTGGCCGTCGGTCTGGAGGCGCACCCGGCCCCTGAGGTTGTTCAGCACCAGGGTCTGGTGCGTCTCTGAAAGGCCTATTTCCCAGGGGAGGCCGGCGTGCTTGATCGAGCTGATGGGGCTGGCGCCCGTTCCCCCCTCGAACCCGCTTATGACAATGTTGTCGGCATGGGCCTTGGCGACCCCTGCGGCAATGGTGCCGACCCCTGATTCCGATACGAGCTTAACGCTGATGCGCGCGGTAGGGTTCGCGTTTTTAAGGTCGAATATGAGCTGCGCCAGATCTTCAATGGAATAGATATCGTGGTGGGGCGGGGGGGAGATAAGGGACACCCCGGGCGTCGCGTGACGCGTTTTCGCTATTATTGAATCGACCTTGTGTCCGGGGAGCTGTCCCCCTTCGCCCGGCTTTGCCCCCTGGGCCATCTTTATCTGGATTTCATCCGCATTGGCGAGGTAGTTGCTTGTAACGCCGAACCTGCCGCTGGCCACCTGCTTAATCGAGCTCCGTTTCCAGGTTCCGTCTGGTTCCTTTCTGAAGCGCTCAGGGTCTTCACCCCCCTCGCCTGAATTGCTGCGGCCCCCGATTGAGTTCATGGCGACCGCAATCGTCTCATGCACCTCCTTGCTTAATGACCCGAAGGACATCGCCCCGGTCGTAAAACGCCTGTATATTGCCTCAACCGGTTCAACGTCACCGACGGGTATCGTATGCCCGGGGGTGAAATCGAAGAGCCCGCGGATGAAATGGGGCCTGCGCGTCTGTTCGTCGACGATGCTTGAGAATTCCTTGAATTTTTCGTAATCATTAATACGGGTCGCCCACTGGAGGAGATAAATCGAGTCAGGGTTCCACGAATGGCGTTCGCCTTCTTTCCGGTACTGGTAAACCCCTTCGGAATCAAGGAGCTGAGGGGTGTTTTGAAATGCACGCGCATGCTTCATGAGCACCTCGCGCGCTATCTCCCTGATGCCGATCCCGCCGATGCGTGTTTCTGTTCCGGTAAAATACCGGTCAATAAGATCTTTACCCAGTCCGATAGCTTCGAATACCTGGGCCCCGCGGTAGCTCCTCAGTGTCGAGGTCCCCATTTTCGAGATGACCTTGAGTATGCCTTTTTCCAGTGCCTTAATGTAGTAATTTTCCGCGTCAGGGTAATTTTTAATTGATGGCGGAAGCTTTTTGTTTTTCATAAGGGCATCGATCGTCGCGAAGGCCCCCCAGGGATTGATTACATCGGCCCCATAACCAAATAACAGTGTGAAGTGCATAACCTCCAGGGCCTCGCCGGTGCGGATGATGATCCCTGCGCGTGTCCTTTTGCATGTCCGTATCAGGTGATGATGGACAGCGGCGCATGCGAGCAGCGACGGTATCGGCGCCGACTGGGCGTCAATGCTCCTGTCCGAGAGAATGATGAACTTGTAGCCGTCGTCAACCTTGCTTTCAACGTCCCGGCATAAATTGTCGAGGGCCTTTTCAAGTGCGTCCTCCCCGCCGTTGACCGGAAACGTTGCCTGGAAAGTCGAAGTTTTGAAGCCGTCGTCATGCATGCTTTTCAGCAGTTCGACATCGGTATTGGTTATTATCGGTTTTTTTACCTTGACCAGTCGGCAGTGTTCAGGCGTCTCTGAAAGGAGGTTGCAGTGCCCGCCGATGAAGCTCGTGAGTGTCATGACCAGCTCTTCGCGGATCGGGTCTATGGGCGGGTTGGTAACCTGAGCAAACACCTGTTTGAAATAATTGAAGAGTTTCTGCGGTTTGTCTGAGAATACCGCGGGAGGGGTGTCGGTCCCCATCGAGCCGGTCGGTTCCTGTCCGGTGGACGCCATGGGGGCTATGATCGAATCAATGTCCTCGCGGTTGTAGCCGAAAGCAAGGTGCATCCGGTGCAGCTCATAGCTGTGTATTCCCGGTGAAAAGTACGATTGAGACTTGATATCCCCCAGGTCGATGAGGTTTTTTTCTATCCACTCGGCATACGGCTGCCGGTGGGCGATTGATGACTTGATTTCCTTGTCCGGGATGATTCGCCCCTCCTTCGTGTCCACCAGGAGCAGTTTTCCCGGCATGAGCCTTCCCTTGAAAGCGATATTTTCCGCAGGGAATGTCTGGACCCCCACCTCTGAACCCATGACAATGATGTCGTCCTTTGTAATAATATAGCGCGAGGGCCTGAGGCCGTTGCGGTCAAGGGTCCCCCCGACGAACCTGCCGTCGCAGAACACCATCGACGCGGGGCCGTCCCACGGCTCCATGAATGTTGCGTGATATTCATAAAAGGATTTCAGGTCTTCAGGGATCGGATTTTTTTCATTCCACGATTCGGGTATCAGCATCATGAGGGTGTGGGGGAGGGAACGCCCTGTTCTCACGATCATCTCGAGGACGTTGTCGAACGAAGCGGAGTCGCTTTTCCCCGGGTCTATAACAGGAAGTATCTTTTTAATCTCTTCGCCAAACAGTAAAGATTCGAATGCATCCTCACGCGCCTGCATCCAGAAACGATTTCCCTTGACAGTATTGATCTCTCCATTGTGCGCGATCATTCTGAAAGGCTGGGCGAGGTCCCATGAGGGGAACGTGTTGGTGCTGAAGCGGGAGTGTACAAGCGCAATTGCGCTTTTCATGGATTTGTTCCGAAGATCGGCGTAGTATTCTTTCAGCTGGTGGGGCGTAAACATCCCTTTGTAAACGATCGTCCGCGATGAGAGCGAGGGGAGGTGAAACATCTTCCCCTGCGCGATCCCGGCGGACCGTACGGAGGCTTCGGCCTGTTTGCGGATTATGTACAGCCGTTGTTCGAGGGTGTCCGGGGTATCGTCCTGGGACCCTGCGATAAAAATCTGTCTGATATTCGGTTCTGAGCCGGCGGCGATTTTACCAATCACCGAACTGTCCACTTCGATATCGCGCCATCCTATCACACGCCGGCCTTCGCTCTCTATCACTGATTCGAGAGTACTGACGCATGTATGTTCATCCTTTTTATTTGCGGGGAGAAATACAAGGCCAGTTCCATATTTCCCCGCAGCCGGAAGGTCCGGGAGGGCCTGACGATAGAATGCATGGGGGACCTGAATGAGTATCCCGGAACCGTCCCCTGTTTTATTGTCGGAGCTCTCCGCTCCCCGGTGTTCCATGCGTTCAAGGACTTCAAGCCCCCGCTTAATGATGTCGTTTGATTGTTTCCCTTTTATGTGGGCAACGAAACCTATTCCGCATGAATCATGTTCATACTCGCTTTTATAGAGTCCCTGGTTCCTGGGGTTGTTGTGTTCCATGATATTTTTTCTCCAAGAGGTTATAGTCCATTATGTGATTCATTTGATGTAATTTGTGCTGTTTCTGATACAAAGATAAAAAAAATTATTGTATCCATTCAGCAAATAATATTTTGTATAATTAAATATACAAATATACCAACTGAAAAGCCCCCTAAATCCCCCAAAGGGGGACTTTAAGAAAGTATTAATCTGATACGTCATTATTTTTAATTTACATACTTATACATTTACACTCTCCCAAGTCCCCCTCCGGGGGATTTAGGGGGCTTTTAAAAGTGATGTTATGTTATTTCAAATTATTTAGTAATAATTAAAATTATTATTTCAATCCATTTTATTCAAGAATAAAAAAAAGATATTTATTACACAAGTGTAAAATTCAATAAGTCGATTTGTCAAATCACTCAAATGTTACAATCATGTTAAATTATCGGATTATAGGCCAATATTTTATTTGCGCTATATTATTTAATTGAAAAAATAAGTATAGATAAAAGAATGCAATTAATTTCATCTGCTTTAAGCACAGGAGTTCAAGTGGAATGATGAAATTCACTCCATATTTTCATGGGTAAAGTCAATTGATATTTTTAGGAATACTAAATCGTGTAACCCTGGAATCCTGGAGCAGAATTCAATTAAATATATTTTGTTTATAGCAAACAATTATTAAAAAACAGGAGTAACGCAATGCTTCAAGAAATCGTAGAAAAAGTCAAACAGCGGGACCCGAACCAGCCGGAATTTATCCAGGCAGTAACAGAAGTTATGGAGTCCCTTGAGCCGACAGTCAGCAAAAACCCGGCTTATGTGAAAGCGAAAATTTATGATAGGCTCGTTGAACCGGACAGGGCCATTATTTTCAGGGTTCCCTGGGTTGATGACAAAGGTGAAGTCCATGTCAATAGGGGTTTCCGCGTACAGTTTAACAATGCCATCGGGCCATACAAAGGCGGGCTCCGTTTTCATCCTTCGGTAAATCTCGGGATTATCAAGTTTCTTGGCTTCGAACAGATATTAAAAAATTCCCTTACAACACTCCCTATGGGCGGAGCAAAAGGCGGATCGGACTTCGATCCCAAAGGTAAGTCAGACAATGAGGTTATGAGTTTCACCCAATCATTCATGAGGGAACTCTATCGCCACATCGGCCAGTTTACTGATGTTCCAGCAGGCGACATCGGGGTCGGCGGCCGTGAGATAGGATACATGTACGGCTATTACAAAAAAATTGTCAACGAACATACCGGCGTTTTAACCGGCAAAGGCATGAGCTACGGCGGAAGCCTTATCCGTCCTGAAGCGACCGGATACGGTGCAACCTACTTCGCAGCTGAAATGCTCGCGACAAGGGGCCTTGACCATAAAGGAAAAATCGTTGCGGTGAGCGGCGCTGGAAACGTGGCGCAATATACTGTAGAAAAAGTGAACTCCCTCGGCGGGAAAGTAATATGTCTGTGCGACTCTGCAGGCACCATAGTTGACGAGGCTGGAATTGATTCTGCAAAACTTCAGTTTGTTATGGACCTCAAAAATGTAAAACGCGGACGGATCAAAGAATATGCTGACAAGTACGGCGCAAAATATTTCGACAACAAGAGCGTGTGGGACGTCATAAGAGAACATGGCCTTAAAGTTGACATTGCATATCCTTCTGCAACACAAAATGAAATCAATGGCGTGCACGCCCAGGCCCTCGTTAAAAACGGCTGCATGTGTGTTTCTGAAGGTGCGAACATGCCGTCAACACCTGATGCGATTGAAATCTATCAGAGCAATAACGTACTCTACGGCCCTGGAAAAGCCGCGAATGCAGGGGGTGTCGCGACATCGGGTCTTGAAATGTCGCAGAACAGTCTCAGGCTTCTCTGGTCGCGTGAGGAAGTTGACCAGCGTCTTCAAATGATCATGAAGAGCATTCACAAATCCTGCCTTGATGCATCTGAAGCATACGGCAAGAAAGGTGATTATGTAATGGGAGCGAATATTGCCGGATTTGTAAAAGTAGCCGACGCTATGCTTGCTGCCGGCATTGTATAGGGCATTGGTCTAAACAATTAGAAAACTATAGGGCCGGAATTAATTGCTTGAATTCCGGCCCTTCGTTCATTCATACTGTGAAACGGGCCCTCACTCGGGCGAGCCTGGCGGCCGTCCACCCTCTCCCCGGCTTCGCTCAGGCGAGGGTACGTTTTACAGTTCAGGTTACTATGTTGAATAGATAACAAAATTTTAAACAGTGCAGGTAACAACCCGATGCATCTTATTCATTCAAATGATCTTATCCAACCCCTTCTCGGAAAAATGGTCGTTGAAGCCCCCTATGCCGCGCTTCACAGAAAAGCGGGTCAGTTTATTATTTTGCGCATTGACGAGTTCGGTGAACGTATACCCCTCACCATCGTCGATTCTGATCAGGCCGCAGGGACCATTACCCTTTTCTATCTGGTCGTGGGGCTCAGCACAGCGAAGCTCTCACAAAAAAAAGCCGGAGAATCATTGCTCGATATAGTGGGCCCCCTTGGGCATCCGACCGATATACAGGAGTACGGTACAGCCGTATGTGTCGGGGGTGGTATTGGTATCGCGCCGATCTATCCTATCGCGAAGGCGCTTAAGGAAAAAGGGAACCGTGTCATAACTATCATCGGGGGGAGGAACAAAGAATTGCTCATTCTGGAGAATGAACTCAGGCCGATAAGCAGCGAACTGATCATATGCACAGACGACGGGTCCCTGGGTCGTAAAGGATTTGTGACCGACGCACTCAAGGATCTCATGGAGAAGGAAACAATTAATTTTGTGGCGGCGGTCGGCCCGGTACCCATGATGAAGGCCGTCAGCGACGTCACCCGCGATAAAAAAATCAAAACACTGGTGAGCCTCAATTCTATAATGGTTGACGGCACGGGAATGTGCGGAGGATGCCGCGTAACGGTTGATGGAAAAACCCGGTTTACCTGCGTTGACGGCCCTGAATTCGACGGGCATCTGGTCAACTTTACAGAGATGATGTCGCGGCAGGGGACCTACCGGGGCCTGGAAAAAGAAGCCCTTGAACATCATAAATGCAGACTTGATGGAGCGAAATGATATGGCTGAAAAAATAGCCCGACAACCAATGCCGGAGCAAAAACCGGAAATACGAAATAAAAATTTCAACGAAGTCCCATTGGGATACAGTGAGGAAACGGCGAGGCTTGAGGCATCGCGCTGTCTTCAGTGTAAAAAACCCCTGTGCGTTGATGGGTGCCCGGTAAACATTGCCATCCCTCAATTTATTAAACATATCGAAAAGGGTGAACACCTCAAGGCCCTTGCCGTCATAAAAGAAACAAACTCCCTCCCGGCGGTATGCGGAAGGGTATGCCCCCAGGAGAGCCAGTGCGAGGCAAAGTGCATACTCTGTAAAAAACAGCAGCCTGTGGCAATCGGCCGCC
>JBFZEZ010000099.1:0-2556 GCA_041306585.1 Spirochaetota bacterium
GTGCAGCAGCCTGGCGACAATCTCTTTTCCCGTGCCCGTCTCGCCGGTCAAAAGGACGTGCATCCCGCCAGGAGCCAGCTTCCGGGCCCTCGATATTGTACTTTTCATCGAGTCGGAGGCAGTGACAATGCAACCCTCGACAAGCCATTTGTCGTCGAATACGATCTTGTGGCAGCTATATCTGTCGCCGGCTTGTTCTATTTCGGCTTCAAGACGCTGGACCAAGTCCATGCATGATTCGACCCTTTGGGTGAGATTTTTCGAGGAAAACAGATGGAGCGCCTCGGCAGCGTTATCCCTTGCCTTGCCGAACAAGTCGCCTCGCGCAGCCGCATCCGGGTTGTTCTGAAGGATCCATGTCTCGCAAGCCTCGGCGGAAATCCGCAGCGTGCGTGCGAGCTCGAAGGATTCCTTGATTAACTTGAGCGTTACCGCTGCTTCATTGAAGAAAGAAAGGGCAAGGTCGATGTCGTTCTTTCGGGCCGCGATCATGCCATACGCCCTGAGAACCGAACCGAGCTCATATTTGTCGTTCAGCCTCTCGCAGAGTCGATGAGCTTTTGAGAGGGCGGTTTCCGCTTCGTCGATTTCCCCAAGGGCAAGATACACATCGCCGAGACGCCTGAAGGCCTCGACGGCGACATCCCCCTCAGGGGCGATCTCGCACGCAATCGCCTCAGCCTCTTTCAGGAAAACCAGCGCCTCTTCGTATCGTCCCTGGTGATAGCAAAGTTCGCCGAGGAATTCCGAGGAAAGGGCCACCTCTCTTTTAAAACCATGCTCCAGAGATTGTTTTCGGGTGTCGAGGAGGAGCGTTTCAGCTTCCCCGTATTGTCCCCGGAAAATATGCACTCGTCCGAGGGCGATGTTCGAGTTGATAACGCTTTTGCCGTATCCGGTTTCCTCGAATATCTTGATAGCTTGTTTCAGTAATTTCCCGGCCTTTTCATACTCCCCCGTACGATAGGCGAGTATGGCCATCATCTTATATGTGTGTCCTTGCGACCATTTTTTGCAGCATCTTTGGTAACATTCCAGAGCTCTATTTAAGTGTATATTGGCAATCTCGAAAAAGCATCTCTGGAACGCAATGTATCCCATCATGTACGAGGCGCTTGCTATAAGGAATTCATCGCCCGATATTAACGCATGGCCCCGACATTCCTCGAATATACGGTTCGATCCGAAATAGTCGCCTTTCCAGAATGAAATCATCCCCGCATAAAACTTCAGCCAACTAACCTGCTCATCAGCCCATCTTGTCTTCGTGCAGTCTGTGATAAAATTTGAACAACCATCATAATCGTTTTTGAGTAGCAATCCCTTGATTTTTGGAATCACATAGTCAAAATCGTTTTCAATGCCTGGATACTCCTCGCCCAATAAATTCAGACAAGTTTCCACTTCTTTGACGAGATGATTCCCTGTAAATATTCTGAGGGCAATGAGAAGCAGATCTTTTCGATTCCGGGAGTTTGAATAAGGTTCAATTATTCCAGCGTCTTTTCTGAACCTCTCAAGCGCCTCCGGATAGCTTTCCGATGAAACGAGTCTATGCAGTTCCTTGATAAGCTCTGTTGTTGTGTCCATCAATAAATGTCTCTCTTGAAGTCCCTTTATTGTTTAACGTCCCCGGATCGGGCTTAATGAAAACTTATTCAGAATATTAAACAACCACTTATTCAACCATGGGTCCGACGTCACCGGCTTCGTGCTTTTATCCTCAGGTGGATCTGATTGCTCCTCAAGGATGCTTGACGTTACACTTGATCCAAGAAATACACCTGAAAGAGTAGGATCTTCCCCCGGTTCTCCGAATTCCATTGAAATATCGATGATGGGTATTTCGATGATTTTAATATATGATGAGCCGCCGGAAATTCGTGTGGTCGCGGCATTTCCCGCGCCGGGATAAAGAACAATTCCTGCGGCTATGGATATGGCTAAAAACGAAATCAAAACCGCTTTAGTCGAGATATTCATTCGGCGCCTCCCAATGTATTTTTCCGATTGATTGAGGTTCATTATAGACCATCCGGAAAATGTTTCAAGGGAAAAATTACGATTCCGGCAAAATATATCAGCTCTATTTCTTAATAAACAATTCCTCAGCATCTACCGGGCTGCTAATAGTGTTCCAACTGTCCCATGTGTTCCAAGTGTGCCATCGCCGTTATGTCTTTAGATATAAGATGTTGCAACCCGGGTGTTCCAAAAAGTGTGCCAGGTGGAACAGTTACGGTTGATAAAGGGGGCTTCTTCTTTTCATGGAAAACCGGGAACAAATGATGATGTTGACGATTGATAATATCTTGAATGATAACGAGTTGTCGTTTTGAGGAAATTATGTCGGAGAAAATTCCGCATGTGGTACAAAGGGGCACGGTTCGTGTAATAGCAAAGGACAGATGCCGTCCCGGTTTCGGATGCTGCAACGCCGGGAAGGCGTCGATAAATCCGCTTGATCGATGCGATCCGACTGCTGAAAAGGGGGCAAAATGAAAAGCGGCGGACGAATCGTTGACACATTCCGAAGATACAAATAAAGTATTTCTG
>JBFZEZ010000100.1:0-4552 GCA_041306585.1 Spirochaetota bacterium
TCCTTGGATTTCAGAATTCCGTTCACATCGCTTTTTGGGATTTTTGTTTCGTATGCCGAAATCAGATCATTCCGGATAAAATATGAATCCTGTGTTTCATCAACCACATATCCTTCTATAATTGAATCATCCATTTTCTGGATATAAACCCTTTTCTTATAGTCTTCGTTGTAAATAATCCGCAATATGTTTTTACGTTCAATATCCTGCGTTCTTTTGTCAATCAATCCAATGGTTATCATGCGGTAGTTTTCATTGATTATTTTTCCTTCAATAATGGACCCGCCCCTCAGGAATATGGATTCAGCGAAAGAAGCTTTTGCGAACATGAGTGAAGATGCAGCCAAAAGCATTACTGTGAATAAAAGAATATAGGAAAATTTTTTTTCATGGTGTGCCATGTTGACCTCCTGCGACTACTCGGATATATTAGCAATGTATTATATATTTGTCATCATTCAGATTGTAGTTGTCAAAGTAAATCCGACAAAAACTTCATTAAAAGCGATAGAGTACAGAAATATCTACTCCCTCAACAGTTAGACTGCTCTTTTCGTTCCGGCTTGATTGATCATGAATCAATGAAGAACGCGGTTCAAGGGCAATAATGACTTGAGGAGGGGGCCCGGAAGATTTTCCCATCTTGTCAGGTTTGTTCGATTTCATTTCCATATATCTGTTATACGAATTTATATGTACCCCTGAGTAAATCATATCTCCGATTGTCGAGTAAAGGAAAACCGCAAGGCAGGTGTAAAAACCGTAGGTATTGGCGTTGTTTTCTTTTAATGAAAAATCCTTGGCTCCGAAAAATATCCCGATAAAACCGGCAAGTCCCCCGGATTTGGTGACTACAAACACAAAGCCCAATGGGGTGAATCCCGTGTTCCAGCTGCCGCTGTACACCGGTATAACGGATAAAAAAACTGCAGCGATATCATCGTAGTATTTATAAGGTTCGCCCGGTTCTTCATTCCCGATAAAGTCTTTAATTATTTTATCTGGATTTATTCTACCAGCTGCATCAGATACTGTTTTTGCCTGTAAAGTTTGCGGGATGTTCAACAGCAGCGCTGCCAGCAAAATTAATAAACAACTCGTTTTTACTGTCTGCATTATATTAATCCTCTTTGTATCAATATAGTCTTAATAGAGCATACGGAAATGACATGGAAAAGAACGATTTTCATCTACTAAATATATGCATTTTTATGAAAAGAGTCAAGGTAATTATTTGATTGATAATGAAATCTTTTTGAAAGCATTTTAAATAATAATAATATCTCGTATTAATTTCGGGACATCACTCAAATATGACGCCGCTTCTCCTGATGACGCAAACGGCCGGGCGATGATAATGTCCCCGCTTTTTTTCTTTCCAATCCCCGGTATGGCTTCAAGGGCTTTTTGCGGGAGGGTGTTTATATCGATCGGGAGGGGGAGGGCTGTCAGTGAGCGTTCCTGGTGACCGATGACGAGAACAGTCTGGAAACTATTCAGCGGCAGCATGTACGGGATTTTAACGGTAATTGAATAGCTTGCAATCTGCTTCCCGTAGGAATAACCGGCTCTGCTTTCCATAATCATGATTTCCGCCAATACAGTCCCTGACGGATAGATTCTTTCCAGCATGTGGTTGTCAATGTCGCTCCTTATTTTATCGCGATAGTATTCAAAACGGTTTTCAATTTTGTGCGCTATCCTCGGCGGGTTTGCGTGGATGGCTGTACCAGGGAAGGGATGTACCTTCCGGATGTTTATCCTTTTTATGAGAAGTCCACTCTCCCTGATTCCGCAGAGGGTATCGTAATTGATCCTGAATGTTTCCATGCTTTCACCGGTTAGCCCATGAAGCAGGTTGATCCCTGGGAGGAGCACGGGAAGGCCGTCCTTCCGTTTCCCCCCGATGTCGTTGATCATCTGAATGACCCGCATCGCTTCATCCGCGTCGACCTTAAGGTTGTTTTTTTTGATTACATTCTGGTCGAATGATTCGAACCCGAGGGCAATAGTGTCCCCCGGGGTGACTGCATCAGTAATTGCTTCCAAAATCCGGGCAGATTCATCCGGGAAATTGCTTATTGTCCCCGGGTTCGCGTTATCGATATTCAGGACGCTGATGGCCCCATTTTCTTTTTTTTTCCTGAGTTCATTGAAAAGCCCTGCCGCATGCGTAACCGAAGGCCTGGGGAAGCCGTTTTTGAATTCCAGGAATTCAGTTTTGTACTGAAGTATATCGGCCTGGCGGCCTATGCGGAATCGAGATATGCCGTTGTGAATAAGGGCATCAATCTCTGCAATGATGTCGCGGGTCTCCCTGAATTCAATATTTTCGATAAGCCCTTCCGAGCAGAACGAACAATGGTTTTTTCGGGGGCACCCGCGCGATGTCTCGATTTCGCATATCAGGTGAGGATAATCAGGGTGCTGACGTACGATCCCGGCCCCCATGACACTCCAGGACGCTATCTCACCGGTTGAACGCAGTCCATCCTTTGCTGATCCGCGGGCGTGGTTAAATGCGTATTTCTCGATGTCTCCGCTGATAAGAATAACGTGTCCATCACCCGGTTGTATGACTCGCGCGATAAGGCCGCCCACCGCGAAATGCAGGCGGTGATTGTTGTTGATAATTTTTGATATTTCAGCGACAGTGCCGATTTTTTGTCCAAGGTATTTTCCCGGGACAACAGCGCCGCCGATCAAAAAAACACAATCGTAGTCAAGATCAATCGTGAATCCATTTTTTCTGCAATAATCGATGGTTTTGTAGGTAATCGCATCCCCGTCGATGCCGGCCGCAATGAGGGCTCCGTAGATGTTGCGCGGGTAGGGCGCCATGAAGGGGGGTACCCCGAAGCATGCGGGTTCATCAACGAAGCAGTCGAGGATGAGGAATTTTTTTATTGAGGTCAAAACCCCGGGCCCCTTTGGGAATGGGGATCTGCCAGCTCTTCAATAACTGATTCAATGTCCCTTGTCAGCGCTTTCCGGATTTTTATTTCAAGGGCGAGTACGAATTTTTTATTTTCAGATATGAGTTCGCGCACCTTCTCGGTGACGCCGTACCTGTTTATGAGGTCTTCCACGCGGGTATCTATTGAAACGATGACATCATGCATCACGCGTTTGTCGGCATAGTAGACGATCTCGCTTTCATTCAGTGTGCCTTCCAGGTCGCAGTTTTTCATTATCACGTGGGATTCCACAATGGGGGCTATGGTGTCGTAGCCCATCTCCCTCAGCATGGTTCCGCCTATCAGGTCGTGCCGCATTTCGTTCCTTTCAATTGTCCTGGTCTTCGCGATATCGTGGAGGAGGGCGCCGGCGATTACGAGCTCTTTGTCGACTATCGTCGGATCGGCAAGGTTCGAAACGATCGCAACGGCGACATTCTTCACCTGTATCGAATGACGCAGGATATTCGGGAGCATGTTGTACTGCTCCATAATTTTGTAGCATTTTTGTTCTGAAGGTATAGGTTTATTTTCCATAGTGAAGTTTCAGTGTATCAAGTAGATGTGCGCCGCATACATCGGAAAGCCGGCGCTGATTGAGCGCAAGTTCAACAAAATCGGAACTTCCCTTAAGCAGGCCGACCTGGTGTTGTGGAAGATGCGCGTAGGTGCCGCATGTCTGTGCTTTTAATTCGTTCCCCTTGATAGTAACAGTATAATTATCCCGGTTAATGACAGTGTTCGGTATCGAGGTTATGATATTGCCGAACCGGTCGATATGAATGATTTCACCTTCAATCATGTGCTCATTCTGTGTGAACCTTGGGAAGGGACGTTCGACATAATCGGTGCATTTTTTTCCGAAGATGTCAATAGGGTCGCCTTTTGACAGGCGGGCCGCGATCGGGGCAAATACGTCCCTGCCGTGGAAAGTGCTGCATGCGCAATCAAAGAAAGTGCAGTCGATTTCGTATACCTCAAAATTTTCATGTTTGACAGCCGAGATAATACCGTTATCGGGCATGATGAAATAATATGAACCTGAGAGTGCGATGATCCCCCTGCGCGAAGTCCCGACCTCGGGATCAACGACAACATAAAAAATAGTACCCTTCGGAAAATGCCGGTATGAGGCATGCAGGATAAATTGCGCATTGGTGATTGAAAAAGGATATACGTTATGGGTGATATCAATAATATCAATGCCGGGATTGATTCCTTTCATTACTCCTTTTATAACCCCTTTAAAGTAATCCCCTGACCCGAAATCGGTTATTAATGCAATCATGGCTTCATTCCTTATTCACCAGCCCCCCAACCCCCCGGAGGGGGGCTTTAAGAAATGGACTGCTGCATGAAAATTACTGAAATTTTATATTACTTTTTTTCATATAAAGAAATTCTTTAAGTCCCCCTTTGGGGGATTTAGGGGGCCATTTAAAAGTAATAATTTGAATGATAAATATTTATGTATCTGAGTCAATAATAAAAAATGATCCAAGATCGATTATTTTATCTTTCGAGAGTATGTGTACGGTCATTTCTGCTTTTTCAAAAAATTCCATTATGAGGTCACAGTCAGGATGGCCCTCCAG
>JBFZEZ010000101.1:0-2873 GCA_041306585.1 Spirochaetota bacterium
ATACGACAATATATTCCTCTTCCAAATAAAAAATCTCCTATCTTTTTCCAGGTTTAATCCCAGCGATAAAAATACCGGCAAGATCTACTCGAACTGTCTTCTTTTCCGGGAGTTTGTCAAAAACCTCTTCATCACATAAAAGATCGATAACCTGCGCACCTATTTTTGCTTTGACGATTGGGACTTTTCTTACTTTATAAATTTTTGGAATCTGATCAATTACTGATTTTGGAATATTAGCATTAGAAATCCTGTCTTTTCTCTTTTCGAGAACAAGTATTGAGGTTGCCACTTTATGCTGGTTTACAAGTCCCTGTTGCTCATCCAGCTTCTTTTGAACTTTTTTCTTCACGAAAAAATATGCGACAACAACTCCAACAACAACCACACCGATAATTATATAAAGATGCCACCACTGCACTGTTTGATCCTCCTTAAATAGACGTTAATCATAGAAATAAAATTGGGATGAATCAGCATACAAAAAAACACTGAGTCCAATCAATTAACAATACATTTTATTCATATTTAAGGAAGTCAAGCAATTACTGCATCGTATTGTACATATTTTCATTTTGAATCTAAAAGGGACGTGCTTAGGGATGTAACAGGTCAGAAATCAGTGGGGATTATCTTCCCTGTACCTCACTCCATTCAATGCTTTGGCAACCACGTTTTAAATTTAATTCGATTCCCGGAGGGACCATATGATATTTTATTAGTTTACTTGACATTTTTTTATACAATTATAATTTCAAAAATTATAAGAAAATTCCCCCCCCCAATTTAAAATGTCACAAATTATGAGGATTTGGATATGATAGTTACACATAAAAAAGACATTAATCAAATAAAATCCTGCATTCATGGAAAAAAAAATCTTATTATCGTTGGATGTTCAGAATGTGCCGCCGTGTGCCATACCGGGGGATCTGAACAGGTTACTGACATGGTTAAAAATCTGCCGGATAACGATATTCTTGCTACCATATCCATAGAGTCACCATGTGATAAAAGAATAACCGCCAGGGACATGCGTCGAATTACTGAAGAAATTGATCGTGCGGATGCAATTGTAGCACTGACATGCGGAAGCGGGGTCCAAGATATACATGAAGTTACAGGAAAACCTGTTATTGCTGCACTCAATACTGATTTCCTTGGCATGGTCGAGCGTTTGGGAAAATTTTATGAACGATGTTCTCACTGCGGTGATTGCATGCTGAACGATACCGCCGGGTTATGCCCTATAACTCTATGCCCCAAAAGCATCAAAAATGGCCCCTGCGAGGGGATTACAGGGACAAATTGCGAAGTCATTGAAAATTACCAATGTGTATGGCATTCAATTTATATGATCCAAAAAGAAAGGAATGAATTATCAAATTTCACAATATTTCATAAACCTTCTGCATGCGAAAAAAATCATCTGCCAAGGGTATCTGTATGGGAAAAAAATTGAAAAAGATTGCATATGTATCATCAATACATTCTCAGGCAGATATCGATCAAATAAAACGAATTGCATCCAATGACACACTCCTTCTCATTGGTGAAAACGGTGGATTGAGCCCGCTGTCAATCTATAACGAACTTAAAAAGATAAACTGCGATGGTTTATATATTGAGGTTACTGCACGAAATAAAAACCGAGACCTCATAGCAACGACAATGATTTCAGCCGGTTATTCAGGTTTTGATGGAATAATTATCTCTTCCGGCCGTTTTAATAAAAAAGAAAATATGGCTAAACCGGTTTACGATCTGGATCCCTCGCAGATGCTTAATCTGGCCATGCAGTTAAAAAGTGAAAATAAAATCGGAAAAACATTCGCTATCGGCGTTCAGTCACCAATCGGCAGTGAAGCTGCACAGGCGCGGGCACGTTACTTTCTTGATAATGGCGCCGATTTTATTGCCATTGAAGGTGATGATGTAATAGAAGAATTCAAAGATCGAACTGCAATCTTATCAAAAATGGAAATTTCTTCATGAACTTACTTGCACTTCAAGAACCTGGGAAAAAAATTCTTGCTATGGGAAATGATGCAATTGTTCGGGGCGGACTTGAGGCGGGCATAGGGTACTTCAGCACCTACCCCGGAACACCTGCATCCGAAATAGGAGTAGGTTATACCCTTCTGCAAAAAGAATTTCCTCATATACATGCCGAATTCAGTGTTAACGAACATGTTGCAGCCCATGGGGCACAGGGGGCCAGCTGGGCGAAGATACGCTCAATGACAGCGATGAAACATGTCGGTATGAATGTCGCCAGTGAAATACTGCATTTTGCCGCGTATACAGGTGTCAATGCCGGCTTCGTTGTTGTTATCGGTTCTGACCCGGGTGCAACGAGTTCAACCTCGGAACAGGACGACCGATGGTATTCCCTGCATACTCACCTGCCGATCCTTGAACCAGCCTCAATACAGGAAGCGAAAGATTTCACACGCATGTCCTTTGAATTGAGTGAGAGATACAATCTCCCGGTCATTATCAATGCCCCCTCGAAACTGTGTCACAATATCGGGTCACTCGAACTCGGTAATTTACCTGATCAGGTGCCTACACGAGGGACATTCGAAAAAAATCCTGAAAGATATATCAACCTTTTCGGAGGTTCCGTAGCAAACCACAAACGCGCTCTCGAAAGCATACATACACTCGCACGCGACACTCACGGACTTGGATTGAACCGAATAATAAAGGGGGATGGAAAAACCGGTTTTATCTCATCAGGCATCAATTACCTCTATCTGATTGAGTCCCTTTCATTACTGGGCATATATGATGCACCTATCCTGAAACTTGGCGTAACCTACCCTCTTAATGCGGATGAAATCGCATCTTTTGCCAAAGGTCTCGATAAA
>JBFZEZ010000102.1:0-3119 GCA_041306585.1 Spirochaetota bacterium
AAGGATGCGCTGATGGTGTGATTCGCCTGCACATTGGAGAAGGTGTAACTGGTGATAGCGCCTTTATTCCCCCCGTCAACGGTGACAGAGGCAACCGAATAGCCTTGCGCCGGTGTGATGGTAAAAGTCTGGCTGGAGCCCTTATTCACCGTAACATTTCCCGATGGGCTGATGGAACCATTGGCCCCGGCACTGGCAGTAATCACCAGGGGAGTGACGGGATCATTGGCTGTAAAAACCGGGATGGAATTTACCCGGCAATGAATGGAATCCGTACCCAGCCACTCCAGACCTGGAGCGGCTGTGACTCCAATGACATTGTAGCTTGTGCCATAGGCGGCACGTATCTGGTCCAGGGCCTTTTTGTCCGTGGCATTCGTCTCACTGGTCATAATCGGTACAAGCACGCGGTCATTGAGAATAACGTGATTAACATACGGGGCCTTACCCGGCCCATCAACACGGATCACGGTATATTTTATCCCTGCTGCATTAGTCCGGTTGGCCCAATCGGCAGCAGCTGACTCGAACTTGGAATAGTCGGGATCGTTCCCGGGCACCCGCTTCACCAGGACCGTGGTGGGGGAAATTAACTTTGCCCAGCAGTCAATGTGTTTAATGTAATCATCCGGATAGGCTGGATCAGGCATTATATAGTAAGGGTCAAATCCCGTCGTACTCTTTGCCATCTGCTGCAGGCTCGCTGTGCTCTTACCGGGGTTTTCATCGTTCAAACGATCTGTGGAGGCCCCCGCCATGAAGCTGTCGGTCATTACATTCCCCCCCTGGCAAACGAAATTCAGCGGGTAGTATGTGGGCAGATTGAAGTACCCGGCCAGAACCACCGGCACCTTGTCGTCGTTGGGCCGTTCGCCATCCATACGATAAATGACATCAACAGGGCGGACAACCCTGCTTCCGCTATTACCGGTGGTAATCCACCATGGGGCATAATCGCGGGTCCAATAGGTATCAGTAACTGCGGTTATAAACTTTATGTTCGCCATATTGACCCCGCCGCTCTGGAATGTAGAGCTTGCGTTATTCTGGCTATTTTTGGCACAGAGCACATACACCGTGAGTTCCGAGGCGATGGTCTTCACGCAATTCACGGATATGCCAAGGGGATAGCGGATGAGGGCACCCTGAACAGGCTCCCACTCAGCGATCATTCGGGGAGCCACTGGAAGCGCCCTGTCCCGGGTCGCCACGTCCAGATGGCGGAGGTCCTCCTCACCGGGGTTCTCGTACTCATCCGGTTCGTTAGAACCAGGATCGATGGTAAGCCCTCTGAGGTCGTAGGGAGATTCATCATCAACGTGCAGTCCACTGTCATTAAAAAAACAGCCTGTAAATAATGTCCCCACCAGGAATACAATTAATCCAATATTTTTTATTCTGGCAATTTTCATTCAAATCCTCCGGATTTTTATTTATAGCACTTTAATAAGGTTTTTCACTCTGGTGTATAATAAATAATCAAAACTATTTAAAATATCGATCGTGCCTATAGGACAGAACTCGTGTGAGAATATTTCTTCATGACAAAATTGTCTTGGACATTATTTTGAAAATTTATAATTATATTTTTATAGCACTTTTCGATTAAATTGATACATAACCGCAAAACGAAAATCAACTTTTTGCATCAGACTCAAAAAGGATGTGCAGATGCCCTCAGTAAGATGCTGGGACGGCAAGGTCAAAATACTATTTTTGACCGGTCATGAATTTTTCTTGATTAAATGCCATTTTAATGTTTTATTATAATATATGAATTTCATTAAATCAAAAAAAGTCCATCCTTTGGTCTTAAATAATTATTATTTTAGGATTTTTGGATTTTTGAGCGGGATGATTATTGTCTTTGCATCTTTAGAGCGCCCCGGCAAATTGGGTGCAATTCTTTTATTCATCTCCGCTTTTATGTGGCCGCACTTTTCGTTACTTCTTTCTCTAAAAAGGGTATTTTTTAAAAATGAACTTGATACTGAAAGATTGAATTTGTGTATTGATGGCTTCCTTTATGGCATAACAGCTTATTATACCTCATTTGATCTGGTGCTGTGTATTACTATGTGGAGTTCAAACATAACAAATTCTATCACTTCCGACGGCATCAGGCAACTTTTCCGAAGTTTGATTTTTTTGATTTTTGGTTCTATTGTCCTCGTGCCCTTTGTTGAGTTCAATGTGAAACTATATTCGAATACTTCAACTACCATACTCTCTTTATTTTTTTTGACGGCATATACAATTTTGACTGCCAATAATTTATTTAAAGCAAAGATGACTAATATTATTAAAAGAAAACAAATATCCGCACTCAATATGAAATTTGAATCAGAGCTTTTATTGGCCAGGAAAATCCAAATTAATATGCTGCCGCACGGAAGGCCAAATCAGCATATGGCAGCATTTTATAAACCGATGGGGCAGATAGGGGGCGACTTCTATGAATTTATAAATTTCAGGGATTCCGATAATATTGGAATTTTTATCAGTGATGTTTCAGGCCACGGTGTTCCCCCTGCCTTGATAACATCAATGCTGAAATATATTATACATCAGGCAGGGGAAAAAAGGAATGACCCTGCAGAACTCCTGTCGTATATTAATGATATTCTGAAGAAAGAAATGCTCGACAACTTTATTACAGCATTCTATGGAATATATAATCCATCTTCCCGTACATTTTTTTATTCAAATGCGGGACACTGTATTCCCTATATCATACACGACAACATAAATCAGCTCAAAGGCCCCAGCAATCGTGCATTGGTATTGTTTAAAGATTATTCAAACCCGCGATATTTGATTAACTTTAAAAACAATGTTGAAGTACTTCATGAGGGAAGTAAGTTGTTATTCTATACAGATGGATTGACAGAAACCCGGCCTGTTGACGGGGATGCATTTTTTGAGTATGCAAAATTGCCTGATGTGCTTTTGATGTATAAACACCTGGATAGTGATTCTTTTATACAGCATATATATCAGGAATTGGTGGCTTATAGAAAAAGCGATATTTTCGATGATGATATTTGTCTTATCTGTTTAGATGTGAAGTAATGACACCAGCTCTCATCCATGTCTGTGACTATGAAGCCACAATCAGT
>JBFZEZ010000103.1:0-3128 GCA_041306585.1 Spirochaetota bacterium
TCTTCCTCGCAGTTGGGAGCAAAATCCATATGTCCACCCTCTGAAGAAAGCGGAATATAAGTATCCTTAATCTTAACCATCAAGCTCATGCCCAATCCGGTTCCAGGAGCCACAATACCTCGAACGCCGTCTTTATGAGGCTCGCCTTTCTGAAGAACAAAAAGCTCTTCTTTTTTCAAAACATGCGTTGCAGAACCCATGGCCCCCACGTCGTTTATCAGGCGGACATGCTGCCAGGAAAATGTATTTCGCAGATCTTTTTCTGAAACCTGCCATGGAATATTCGTAGCCCGGCATTGACCGTCTTCAACCGGTCCGGCTATACAAAAGCATGCCCCGGAGATCTTAGCTTGAATGGTTTTTAAGTACTCTTCCACAACCGATTCGAGATCGGGATAAGCCGCGCTGGAAAAGGTCCGAACCTCCTCGAACACAGGATAACCTTCTGCCGGGCTGAAAAGCCCGATAAGGGTTTTGGTACCTCCCACATCCCCGACCATATAGGTTTCAGTTTGTTTGTATGTTGTATCCGGCATAATAATCGACACCTAATTCGAGGCTCCGGCATCCCGCTTTCAGTTTCAGGGTATATCGCCCGGCCAAAAAGCTTTTTCAACCCTTCATGAAAAGGTTTCGGCGCCGGATCGCCCAATTTTCTACCCAGGGCAACCAATGGGATTTCATAATCATAATTGACCCGGGTGAATTTGGCAAGAATGATAAAAATGAGGAGAAAGCAAAATATCTGAAAAACGGTTGTAAATTACACCCCACCGGCTCCCTTATTTCATCCTGCCTTTCTTATACACTACAAAGTCGGTAAAAATACACGCTATTGCTGATTTCAATTTTAGGCTCAAAAGTTATCATTTGAGGCATATTGAAATTTATTGCCTGGTTTAAACTTCAACAACCGCAGCAAAAAAGGGAGGGATTTTAATTATGTCTATGCCGAACAACCAAATTCAAGGTTTAGTGGCCGAAGCTTGGAGAACCTATTTGGATTCCCTTCAAATCGCCATGGATAAACTGGACAAAGACATTAACGAAGCCGAAGAAACGGCTGGAATATACACTGACGAGTGGTACAAGGCTACTGAGTACTTTATCGATGAGCTTGCCGATTCTTTGTTTGCCATCAGTGAACCATGCTGGGCCAATTCTGAGGATACAAAAAAGCTTAAAAAGCTTAAAAAAAGAGTATACGTTCTTTATGCTGACTACAAGGGAGTCTATAAAGCGGCAAGTGCATGATGCAGCGTTAATTTCTTTCCCCTGACCAAAGCGGTCCGGCTTAGCCGGATCGCTTTTTTTATTCTGAAAATACACCCAAATGATGAATAATTTTAAGGAAAATAAGGTATATGGTACAACCATCGACAAAAAAATGTCACGTTTAAACCTTCCGGAACTTATTGGCAGAAAGGCTGATGGCTTCCTTAAAAGATCATACAGCACAGGTCGCTAAAACGCTACTGGATACATTGTACAAAGCAACAGACTCCTGCAGAACTTTAAGCCATGAATTGAATCCTTATTTTATGTACGACCTGGATTTGGGAGCTGTATTAAAAAGAATAGTGGGCCAAATGGAAAAAAATCACGACAGGCGTTTATTGATATAAGGGGTGACTGATGCCTTGTGTTATAGGGCTGTTTCTTTCTCGAAAACCGACAAAAACCAACCTGGAAAAATATTACTGTTATTATATGCTGAGAATAAGCAATTTACCCCATTTTCTTGCATTCTTTTGCGCTTTATTATGGTTTTAAATAAATCTGATATCACAATAAAAAAGTAAACTATGAATAGAGAATAAATTGGAGGGAATTGGAAACAATTAAAGTAGCCGAAAAATATTTGAAGAGAATGTAAATTAAAGATTTAATTTAGGAGGGATAATAATGACTATAATAAAAAAAATGATTGTTTTGATAGGTCTTTTGGCTTTTTTGGGAATCGGTACACTTGGTTGTGAGCAAAAAGGTCCTGCGGAAAAAGCAGGAGAAAAAGTAGACGAAGCCGTTGAGAAGGCCGATGAGAAGATGGAGGAAGCCGATGAAAAAGCCGGTGAATTAATGGAAGAGGCCGGAGAAAATTTAAAAGAAACCGGCGAAAAGCTAAAATAGTGCTTGAACGAAAACGCCCCTTCCAGCGGGAGGGGCTGGGGGAATAAGCGCTAACTTAAAGTGCGGACCGGGTATTATAGACCGTCATTGTGAGCAGGCCGACATCATCGTTTATCAGTCGGCACGAAAACCCCGGCCAACGAAGAATCTTTCGTATCCTCAGGCACATCTTGTTTTTTTTTACCGCTCCGGGTCAGATTTGATAATCATTGCAGGCTTGGGCCCGGAGATTCTTCGGTCGCCAGGATTTCAATCAACATTTCGGAAAATATTTTCCATTCAGTCATAGATTCACTGCGAGTCGCTCCCTCAGAATGACAGACAAAAGATGACCCCCGAACCTCGAAACCCGTATTCGAAAAAAACGTAAGTCGTCCCTGCGGGACTTATGGTTTCAACGTTTATACATGTTGATTTCAAAGATCAAAACAAGAATATAAAGCTCCGGTTCATCGATGAAATTTTGAATATTGAAACCCAAAGGACGAAACAAAATGTCAGCTTCGGCCTGATCCGGAAATTCATCCAGAGGGTAAGGAGCATTTCGCTTTAATATTTTTACGAAAGCTTTCCCCATCGGGTGACTGATCACCATGCGGCCGCCCGTTTTCATCATCCGGGCAATATTTTTAAACGCCCCATCCTTATCTACAATGTTCGGATAACAGGCGTTTATGAAAACAACATCAACACTTGATTCGGGCAAGGCGAGATCTTTTATGTCTGCTTTGAAAGTCACAACTTCAGGATAGTTTATATTGAGTTGTTGGAGCATTTTTTCAGAAAGATCGCAGGCATAAATCCGGCAGGGATTGTACTCTCTTATCCCTGGTATCAGGATACCTGTCCCGGAACCTACATCAAGCACGACATTTTCCTTTTCAATTTTACCCTCGGCCACTATTTTTTTCAGCCTCTCCGGAACTCCTTCGGGTAAAGGAGGTTCAAACAAATGAAACAGCTCATTAAAATGCTCCTGTTGCATTCGGTTGATCTGA
>JBFZEZ010000104.1:0-3903 GCA_041306585.1 Spirochaetota bacterium
TTTTTTTTATGAAATAATTATATGAAACAACGGAAAGCACGGCAACGATGATCCCGGCTGCAGTTGAAACAAGGGCCTCGGCGATCCCCCCGATAACGAGATTGATCCCTGAACCGGCTGCCCCCGAAAGATTTTGAAATGCCTTTATGATGCCGACGACCGTGCCGAAAAGACCGATATAGACCGATACGCTCCCGACTGTGCCGAGGATGAAAATATTTTTTTCGAGCATGCTGATTTCGATATGGATCTGGCGCTCCATGGCGTTCACTATTTTTTCAGCTGATTCTTGCCGCTTGCCGATGGCAGTTGAAACAATACCCGAGAAAAGGGTGTTGGCATCAAGGCTTTTCCTGAGTGCGTCTTCGAAATTCTTTTTCTGAAGCTCACTGCGGATGGATTCCATAAAAGGCTCCCTTCCTATACGGGAAACGGCCCTGAAATGGATGATTTTCTGGAGAATGACAGCCAGGCAGCCGATGGAACACAGTATAAGTATCCAGATGGTGAACCCGCCGAATTGAATAATATCCCAGATGCCCTTTTCAGCAAACATCGTTTCCTCCGGATTTATTTATTGTTCAAAGTCACAAAATTTAATTAGACATGATAGTCAAAACGATTGCTACAATACAAGAAAAAAATTGATGGGGATTTTATTTATTATTTATCAGAAAATAAATGGTAAGATGAATAGTGGAGCGACCCCTTAAAACTGTTATTTTTTTCACCTCAGTTTTAAATGGTCACTCAACTATTCATGAAATGCAATAAATTGGATGTTCCAGGTGCCAATCATATCTCCATATCGTTCGACAAGATGATTTTTAATTATTGAAAAGATTTGCTTATTTTTCATTGCCTGTTTTCTTTTCTAATTGAATAGTTATTACAGAATTGATACTCTTACTACATTAATAATACAGGACTTACAAAAAATAAAGCTAATTACTCATAAGAAAAATCGGTCGATTTTTTTTACTAACCTCGCCCTTCCAGGCTTCCACGCTGGGAGAGGGGCCGGGGGTGAGGGCGCTTCCCCTCAAACTGCGGATGCTCAAGCACACGTTTTATAATCTCATTATGCTCCTCCAACGGTGAAAGCCCACCAACCTTTGAATCGCTCCTCTTAAACCGCTCCAGCCAGTCGATGCCCAAAAGTTCTATTGATGAATCCCCTTCGTCAACGGAGGTGCATGCAATAGTTGTCTCCGATTTCGGCCCTATGCCTGCACCCTTTCCCACATAAAAACCTGCGGCAAGGAGGGCGCTCCTCACCTGTGTCGAAGCCGAATACGTGAGAAGCTTCACTGGTCTTCCGCTGCACAACGCGAAAATTCTCCTGAATGCGTCAAAGCCCCAGAGGGGCACATCGGTATGCAGGGAAAAGGGATCGTAATATATGCAGTCCGGGAGAGGGGCTGTTTCCATCATCAGCAAAAAATCACCCTCGTACAACACCCATTCAAAACTGCCGTTCGCCGCGCTCCAGGACCCGTTCCTGAGGATCCCCGAAGGCGCGGCATGATGAACATGGGGGAAAAACGACGCGTTTTTGACCGCAAGGCGCAGGGAATCAAGGTCTCTTTCAAAACTTACGATCTTCACACCGCGGGGAGGTATGCCTTCTGCAAGTAATTCCTCATAGGCGAACAGTGTCGCCATTGCGTTCGTTGCAGCGCCAAGACCCACGTCCCAGATGACAAAATCCGGAAGGTCACCTTTGGAAAGTTCATGCCGCAGCCGCGCCTGTTTGACGTACAGCTCGCGCGCTTCTTCAAGGGGTTCAGTCACTGAATGCATGATCTCACCGGAGACCGTGTGTTTGATACTGTGAAACCCCGTCTTTTGCCTGACGACCTCGTACTCCCCTATCCTGTTCAACTCCTTCCGGTTTTTTCTAATCGGGGGTGCCGGAGGGTTTTCCTCGTCAATCATCTGGAGCGCTGTTTTCTGTTCGCAATAGTATGATGCAAAATCACCAGAAACGATATGGTCCCGCATTGACCGCATGAGGCTACTGTAAAAATACAAATTATGCAGGCCCACGAGGTTCTGCCCGAAATATTCTTTGGTCTTTATGAGGTGATGTAGATAAGCCCTGGTATAACGGCTGCACGCCGGGCAGGCGCACGCCTCGTCAAGCGGACGGTTTGAAAGCTTATGGACGCCCCTCCGCAGTTCGATAACGCCCCGGGACGTAAAGGCAACGCCCTGCTGCCCTAATGCGGTGGGGATGATGCAGTCGAACATATCAACCCCCCGGTGGACGGCTTCAAGCAAATCAAGGGGCGTCCCCACCCCCATCAGGTAACGCGGATGATCGCGGGGAAGAAGCCGTGCGGTCATTTCGGTGATGTCTTTCCGCTCGTCGTCTGACTCGCCGACAGCCAGGCCTCCTATCGCATAACCGTC
Source organism: Spirochaetota bacterium (assembly GCA_041306585.1). Taxonomy (GTDB): domain Bacteria; phylum Spirochaetota; class UBA4802; order UBA4802; family UBA5550; genus JBFZEZ01. The sequence goes on from JBFZEZ010000104.1 coordinate 2,416, forward strand.
GAACGGAAGTGATGTTATCTGACGAGCACTGGTGATGCGCAAACCCGGATCACACGCTCCCTGCACTATACCGAAAAGCGCCTGCTGCGAATCCCCCCTGGCCGCCAGGCTCCGCTCTGCCCAGCGTGCCGTGATGTCCACGGCCTCCCTGCACACCGTTTCATCCGACTTGGACGGCACGCACTGGTCCAGGACCATCATGATGTCGCTGCCGATGGCCTTCTGGGTCTCAATGCTCAGTTCCGGATCGAAGAGAAACTTTTTCCCGTCGACATAACTTTTAAACAGGGCCCCTTCCTCGGAAATTTTTGTCGAATGTGCGAGTGAAAAAATCTGGTACCCGCCGGAATCGGTCAGTATTGACCTTTTCCAGTTCATGAACGGATGTATGCCGCCGCACGCCCGGAAGACATCGGTCCCCGGCCTCAGCAGGAGATGATAGGTATTTGCGAGGAGTACTGGAAAACCGACCGCTTCAACCAGGGCCGTGTCCTGGGTCCTCAGCACGGCAAAGGTAGCGACCGGCATGAATACCGGGGTCTGCACTTCATTATGAAGCGTTGTAAAACTGCATGCCCGCGCCCGCGAATCATGCGACTCCGCCTGGACTGAAAATTGAAGACGATTATTCAGATGCCGCCCTCGCTGATATCTTCTTGAGTGGAAAAAATTTCATGCTGATACGTTGCATCTGTTTCTTTTTATTCATTAATGATACCGTTTATTGTGCCTTTCCCGGTTATCCCGGGGACCGTTTTTATCAAAAAAAAGACGAGGTATTCATGCGTTCTCTTAAACGACATATTTATAGCACGAATAATATTTCAAGTAAAAAATCAACCGCCATCATTCTCCATGCGTAGCTGTCTGAAAACCGCAGGGTCAGAGCCCGTCCCGGGGTCAGAGCCCGTCCCGGGGTCAGAGCACGCCCCGGGGTCAGAGCCCGTCCCGGGGTCAGAGCACGCCCCGGGGTCAGAGCACGCCCCGGGGTCAGAGCACGCCCCGGGGTCAGAGCACGCCTCCAGTATCCCATAATTGCGATTCTATTAGAAAAAAAAATCAATAATGATGTTTACTTGAACAGCCGATTATAAAAAAAGAGGTGCCGACATGGACATTGCAGGCGCAATAATTACATTTATTCAAAAAAATCCGGTCCCTGTGATTACCGGGATACTGATCTTTCTATTTTTACTCACTGGTACTTCAAAAATAGTAATGCGCACATCCCTCATTATTATTTGTGGGATGTTGATCTACTTTGGTTATTTCAACGAGGGTCAGATTAAAGTTCCGGAATTTAATAAAAAAATCAACAATCGGAGGGCAATTCATTTCGAACGAATCGGAGAGGAAGGGAAAAAAACCTTGCATAATATAATGAAGGAATTCCGCTGACCTGCATCTCAGCCATCCGAATCTTCATCATCATCATACATTGAAAAATATACTTCATCAATCAATGTCTTTTTTGCAACATCGGTTATG
>JBFZEZ010000105.1:0-4774 GCA_041306585.1 Spirochaetota bacterium
CTTTACCTTTTACTGTTTTAATTTTACCAGGTTCAAGGTCGACCGCCACTATCTGAACATTAAATTTTTTAAGTTCGTCAAGTATTGCTTTCCCAATACCTGAAGATGCCCCTGTAATAACAATTTTTTTATTTTCAAGATCCATTATAACCTCGTATGTGTAGTTTTATTATTTTGGAAGAAGTAAAATTTTTTCCGCTTCCGGAAATTCAATGTTGAAATTATCAATTGCAGTAATCACGAGCGGCCTTACTGAAGATATGTCAGGAAAATATTTTCCGTCACATGTGATGGATTTCAAAAAAGCCAGTTTCCCGATACCCGTTCCGTTAAATTCAGTAAAAAAAATCGTATCATCTTCAAGTTTTTGCACAATTGCGTTTGAAATATATTTCGTGTTTACTTTAAATGGAACATATCTTTTCTTCAATGTAACGTCAAAAAAAATATTTCCGTCTTTTTTAACTATGATGCGCTCCTTATTTCCGCCAAGTGGAATTATATCAAAATCGGCGAGTTCCTTAGGGATTCCCCAGTTCCTTCTTCCGTTTTCTACGCTTTCCATTGAAGAAACATAAATTTTAGTTATTGAATAATATTTTTTACGTAGAAATGTAAATTCGCCGGGTATAAAAAGAAGTTCCCTGTATGGCCCTGCGTCAGATTCATTATAATCGACGAGCATAAGTGTTCCAAAACCGCTGAAGGGCTCATCGGTAAGATTGCTTTTGAAAGCAGGGTGTGTTTCAAAACTGTCCGGAAATTTATACAGGAAAATGTATCCGCGTCCTTTTAGTTTCCATGGTGCGGGATATACAGCTGTCATTATGTATCTCCTTCATGTCTATTTCAGGTGTTTTTGCTAAACCCGATTATAGAAGAATAAAGGAAAAAAATCAACTATAAAGTTAACAAAATACATTAATTTGCTGCAAGAGGTCATTTTTATTGTATGTTTATAGCACAGTTCTAATTGATGAAGGGCTTGTCGCTTATCCCCTTAAGGGCTCGGCAGTCTGCTCTAGATGCGGTATTCGTCAGATTTTAACCCTGATGCCTACATGGACCGTGTGGCCGGCATCGGTCACAACGCTGTCGACTTTAAAATTGAAGACATATTCTCCAAAAACCAGGATTTTCCAGTATATAGGGAATTCAAGCCCCCCGCCTGCGAGCATGGATTGGAAATAGCTCGTTTCACCTTCCGCATCCTCCCAGATCGATGCTGAAAACCTGATATAAGGGTGTACAACTTTTGAAAGTACCAGTGAGAGGTATGTATCAATACCAATGTTGTGTCTGGTGAAGTCATGTGTGGCGCTGCTTATTTTGTAATTGAGGATCGCCATGTTGTAATATGCCCCGATTCCCCACATAAGGATTTTTGGGACCGCATCTAAATTGTAATGAGCGATAAAACCGAAGTCAAATCCATAGGGGCGGACAAATGTCGAATTTATGTGGGACTTATTCAGGAGGGAGTATCCGCCGTAAAATCCGCCATCGAACATCGAAAAGGCATCTCGAGGGGATATTGAAATGGCCGCGGTCAGAATTATTATATATAAGAAATTTTTCTTCATAAGAAAATCCATTTTGCAATAAGTTTTTAAGACTTTTATAAGTGCTTAATTCCCCAGGGGGATCTGACCTTCCCGCCGCGCCATGGTGGTGCGGAAATGACAATTTTTTTTTATTTTTTTAGCACTTGCTGGTTCTTAAATTGTTAAACTACACTAGAAATTTCGGATGAAATGTCAATAGTTTATTTTTTTCGGTACTATTTTGAGGGTGCCGGCGGTATAATCGACCACGTAATATTGGTTATAATACCAGGACATGGTTTCCTGTGTATATCCCCCGCAGCCGGCCGTTATATACTGGACTTGGCCTACGGTTTGAGTAATGAACCTGGGGTCTTGTCCTGAAAAAACAGCCACTACCGGGTACTTTCCAATGAGTGTAACTATTTTATTATAAAAATCATCGGGCCTTGCCGAAGCCGGATTAAAACCCAGGGAATGCGTGAAGATGAAAATGGCTGCGTATTGTTTATGGCTTTCAAGGTCTTTTTTAAGCCAGTGGTAATGATATTTTTTTACTGTGTCAAATTGCAAGTTAACGGTATTGAAGATTATGAAGTGTATGTTCCCGTAGTTGAATGAATAATTTTGATCCTTCTTCATATTTTTTTCATATAGATATGTTGATTTATTATACAAGTCTTTCACGCCTATGACGGTGTACGGAATCGAGGTAAGTTTTGAGAGGGTCTTTTTGAAAGCCTTGAATTGCCGGGTGATATCGGTTTCATGGATTCCCATCCAATTCTCACCCCCGTGAATCATGCTCCCCGTGTGGATCACGGCAATCGGATTATCCGCATTGATCATGTCAATCACCTGGGGGAGTTTTTCTGAGAAACCTGTGAATGGAGAATCGGGATTCGTATTGCCTATCAGCACAAATCTGACATCAATCGGAGCGTTCATTAATGCACTGCCGGCACATCCGAAGAAGAGTAATACAAGAGATACTATAAATAATTGTACCGGCACACATTTGATATTTACAGGTTTCATAAATGCTGAAATGGAAATTTTTTTCTCCTATATCACCCGGAGGGAATCTGTCGGGTGCGCTTTGCATAAATCTTTCACCGCGCCCTTTACCCGGTCAAGCGCCTTGTCGTCGGTCATGTTCTCAAGGGTATCTGCGATCAGGTTTCCGATTTTTTTGAATTCGTCTTCTTTCATTCCGCGTGTTGTAAGGGCAGGGCTCCCCAGCCTTATGCCGCTTGTGACCATCGGTGATTTGTCGTCAAAAGGAACGCCGTTTTTGTTGACAGTGATCCCTGCCGCATCAAGCCTGTTGGCTGCGTCCTTCCCGGTCAGGTTTTTGTTGCGGAGATCGACGAGCATCAGGTGGTTGTCGGTCCCCCCTGATACGATCTGGAATCCGCGGGAGAGCAGGGTGTCCGCAAGGACCTTGGCATTTATCAGTATCTGCCTCTGGTATTCTTTGAATTCCGGTGTGAGGGCTTCACCGAAGGCCACGGCTTTTGCCGCTATTGAATGCATCTGCGGTCCCCCCTGTACGCCGGGAAACATGAATTTATTTACTTCTTTTTCATAGCTGGCCTTGGAAAGGATGACCCCCCCGCGCGGGCCCCGCAATGTCTTGTGGGTGGTCATAGTCACGAAATCGGCCACCGGGACCGGAGTCGGGTGCAGGCCGACAGCCACGAGACCCGCTATATGGGCTATATCAACCATGAGCTTGGCGCCAACCGCATCTGCCGCTTCCTTGAATTTTATGAAATCAATGATGCGGGGATATGCGGATGCCCCGGCTATGATGAGTTTCGGTTTATGTTCTTTTGCCACACTCATGACCTCATCGTAATCGATCAGGTTTGTGTCTTTGGTAACGCCGTATGATACGACATTAAAATACAGCCCTGAAAAGTTGGCGGGATTGCCGTGTGACAGGTGACCGCCGTGGGCCAGGTTCATCCCCATATAAGTGTCGCCGGGTTTAATCACCGACATCATGACAGCCATGTTCGCCTGTGCTCCGCTGTGGGGTTGGACATTGGCGAATTCTGCGCTAAAAAGCTTTTTAATCCTGTCAATAGCGATCGTCTCGACCTCATCAACATACTGGCACCCGTTGTAATATCTTTTCCCGGGATATCCTTCCGCATATTTATTGGTCATTGTGCATGATGACGCTTCGAGTACGGCGCGTGAGACATAGTTCTCGGAAGCGATGAGGATGAGGCTATCCTCCTGGCGCTTGTTTTCGCGCTGGATAACTTCGAAAACATCGGGATCGGAATTTTTAAGGTTGTTGTGTGTCATGGTAGTCACCTCGTGTTTTTAGTGAGAGAATCAGAATGCGAATATATGCATATCTGTCAATAGAAAAATTGGGGGGTATTTCAACCCCAGGCGATAAAAAAATCTTGACTGTATGAATTCCTTTAATATATAATTAAATATATAATCAAATTATTGGGATGCCACATGAAGGAAAAGGACGGAGCTCGGGTATATTTTGACAAATTAAAGATGGCCGAAACATTTTGTGACGGCGATGTCGAAATGGCGCGGAAGATACTAAAGGGTGAGGTAAATGACGTTATAGTTCTTAAAGGCCGTTTTAAGGATGAGGATGATGAAGTATACGGTCTTTTTATGACATTTCTCGGGAAATTGAACAAGCGGGTTGTTGTAAGCTATGCGGTGGTTTCCGGTGTGGCTTCACTCTATCTCCATAAACCTTTTACTGATTGGAAAATGTTTTATGATAAACTACAGAAAGAGCTTACTAATCCTGACGTCGATAAGGAATTATCCGAAACATTTGTCGGTGTCCTCCAGAAATTGGAGCAGTTGAATTTTTTTCCTTCCATTTTCGACTGGGTTGAAGAGAACGATATTCAGAACATGACCGATAAATTCAGGGTGGTAACTTCCAAGGTCATAAATAAAAATGTCAACCTTGTCATTGATTATGAATATATTACCTCAATTACCCTCTATGATATGCTTAATGTTAGGATTTGTTGAACCTCCTTTACCTGGTCCTTAAGCACCTTATTATAAATCAATGCATATAATGCAAATATCATCATCAAATTCATCAGAGCCCCTGAATTCCAGTAAACCCCTGTAAATGTTTTCAATGAATTCTGTGCATGGGTAATGCATGTTGTCAATGATGATTTTTTTCATGGCAGACTCCTCAAAATATTCTTCATTTTTTGGCA
>JBFZEZ010000106.1:0-3344 GCA_041306585.1 Spirochaetota bacterium
GTACTGTTCGTTTTTATCGGTATTCTTGCGGAAATGCTTGTCCGGATTTATCATGAATCGCAGAAAAAAACCCCTTATGCGGTAAAAGAAACGATGAATATTGAGAAAAAATAACATCCTGCTTCAATAACGCGAAATTATTACTATAGTCCCCGCTTTAGCATACTTCCCGAGCTCAATTACATCCGTGTTATGCATTACAATGCACCCCGGTGAAGATGGATGACCCACCATATCGGCATCGTTTTGCCCATGGATGGCAATACCAAAACCAATTCCATCTGGCGTTCCATTACTTGTACGGGGGATCCAGTTTCTCTTGAGGGCAAAATAATATCGTCCATAATCGTTCTTTGTCGGATAATCAAGCATAAAAACAACCGGACCATATGCATGCATTCCCATCCCCTCTTCGGGGTGACGGAATTTGTAATAACCGTCCTCGGCCCTCAGGTTGAGGTTGTCCATGATGAACCACTCCTGAAATGACCGGGACAACTTATGAGCGTTTTTATCAATAACGTTCGTTATTCGAAATATCCCTTCGGGAGTCCTCCTGTCGGAAAGATACAGCTTGGCCCTCCGGTCCGGATTTGATCCATATCCTGCCGGGTATTCAGCGACTACTTGCATGCGGAGGTCATAAACATAAAGACGAAATATTCCCTTATGTACATACAGTATATATTTCTGATTATACCCCCTGAAATATTTCTTTATCCACCAGGGGGTGGTCTGCCCGACAGCCTCCGAAATTCCCGCAAGGACTGAGCACAGCAGGAGAGCCAGAACGATCAATTTTTTATAAACATTATTGCTATATTTCATGACTGACATACAATCAGGAACCTGAACAAAATCAATATTTTTTTATGCATACCCCTTTAAATATTTGCCAAAAATTTTTAGGTATATATAGTGACATCCTCATAAAAAAGGGGTGCCATTTCCTTATGTTCAAACAGATCATCTCGTCCTTTAAAAACCTTTCAGCAATGGATAAACGTACACAGTATATGCCAATCTTGAAAAAACAGGGCCCTGTCATCGTTATTCCCCTGCTCTTCATGCTTTTGCTCATTATTGCAATAATCAGTAATTATGCACAGATAGTATATATATTCGATTCATTAAAAAGTGGGTTTGTAAATTCATTCAGCCAGCTGGGTCTCACTTCTCCCCGCATAAATATCATCAATGAAAAACTTCCCCGCTACATCAATCCCTATAGAAACCTGCCGAAGGAATTCATCCATATCGGACCGTTCCTTGTATATAACACCCCCCGGGACATCAGTCTTCGGGAAATTGCTTCAACCGCAATCCAGTTTACCGATTATTTTGAACTCAGAGAATTCATTGCTGATATAAAAAAAATAAACAGACTCCAATCCGATAAAATTTTTGCAGACACTACAATTGCACTTCCAAACCCGCTTCCATCCAGGATTATTGATCATCGGAACACCGCGAAACCAGCTATTATCAAAACGATCGGCCTCTATTTTACCGGGAGCTCTGCAGGCAGCAGCAAATTTCTGCAGAGGCTGGATGAGTATAAAAACGTCGGGATAAACACCATCGTGTTCGATGTCAAGGACGTCACAGGTTACGTCAATTATTTCAGCGGCGTGCCGCACGTTATTGAATTTAACACCCATCAGCACAGAACTATCCACAATATCCGTTTGCTCGTAAGGGAATTAAAACAAAGGGGGTTCCATACGATAGCCCGTCTTGCAATATTCAGGGATGAGTTCCTGTATGAAAAAAACCCGGCATATGCAATACGTTCAAAAAATGGCGGTCTCTGGAATGAGAGAGATAAGGAGAATTGGTGCGATCCAACGAATAAAGATGTACAGGATTACAATATCAGCATCGCCCTTGAACTCGCGGAATATGGAGTGGATGAGATACAATTTGATTATATCCGCTTCCCGACTACCGGGAACCCTAATGATGCCCGGTTGAAATATGATTTCGGGATAATGCCAAGGGAAGAGGTCATTGCACAATTTTTAAAACGCGCATACGACGCCCTCTCACAAAAGAATACCCTACTATCGATTGATATCTTCGGGGTCGTTGCATGGGGAAAAGAAATTGATATAAACAAGACCGGTCAGCGTATAGAGCTACTGGCGAAACATTGTGATGTCATATCGCCGATGCTCTACCCGTCGCATTTCGAGGACGATTTTGACGGGTTCGCAAAACCAGGCGACAATCCCTACTACTTTATTTTTAACGGCTGCAAGAAAGTCATCGATCTTGCAGGAAAAAAAACAATTGTGCGCCCGTGGCTGCAGGCATTCAAATGGAGGGTAAGCAATTATAACCGGGAATATATCCTGAAACAAATGAAAGCCACTGATGATTCAGGGGCCGTCGGATATCTTTTCTGGAATTCCAAAAACATCTACAATGAAGTCCTGCAAGGCCTTAAGTTAGCCGAATCAGCTTCACGCCCATGACAGACATGAAGATCCTGGATCACCGGTATTGAGACACTTCATTTCAAGCAACCGCTCAACCTCAGCATGCACCCTTTCTTCCGGGATGTTCAGATTACCTGCCACATGGCTGACAAATTCATCTTTCCTGAATCCATTACCATTGCATTGTGCCGCATAACTCTCAACCAATTCGCTATGCATAACTTTAAGTGAAAAATCCAGGGCTTCAATATTTTTGACCGTGCTCTTTTCATATTCCGAAAGTTCTTCGCCGTTTTCATGTTTTTTTAAGATCTTTGAAATAAAAGAATTAATTTTTCCATAAAACTCATTAACAATTCGGTCGACCTCCTGATGCGGCATTGTAACTGATTCAGCAACAGACTGGTTTGCGTCATAACGGTCCCAATCGCTTGAAAGAATCCGCATCCCATATTCAGCAGCCTTATCCCTTACCTCAGTGCCAGGAAAGGGAGAAAGTATGTGATAACCATATAACGGACTCAATCCACTGGCGAATGCAAGGGTCTGCCGGACAGTTTCCGGGGTTTCACCGGGGAGTCCGAGTATATACGAAGTCATTGCCTGCACCCCTGTTTCATTGCAGAGGGCGACCGCCTGCCGGCACTTTTCTATACTTGTTTTCTTTTTAACTTTATCGAGTATTTCCTGGTTCCCGCTTTCGATGCCGAAGCAGAGCATTGTACATCCCGCGGCTTTCATGATTTCGAGTAGGTCTTTCGAAACTGTATCAACCCTGGCAAACCCGGTCCAGTCATGCTTGATCCCCCTCCGCATAATCTCATTGCAGAATTCAATGCAGCGCTTTTTATTCGAGGTAAAAAGGTCATCGACTATATTGATCTGCCTGTATCCGAGGCTGGC
>JBFZEZ010000107.1:0-7258 GCA_041306585.1 Spirochaetota bacterium
GGGAAGCGTACGGGAGACAAATTTTCTGGAGGAACATCTGGTGCATCTGGCAATTGTTGGACATATTCATGAAGCCCGTGGGGTTGCCGAAATTGGCGCCATGAAAATAGTTAATCCCGGATCCTTTAAGAAAGGGAGATATTCATATATTGAAATTAATGACGCAGTAACAATTCATTTGAGTAAATTAAAAAAATAAGGGAACTTCAATTCCTTTGTCGGCATCGGATACAATATAAATACCTACACAAGGAGGTCACAATCGTGACTGATAAAAAAGAACGAAGGGAGTATGTAAGGGTAAAAGGAGAATTTAATGTACGAATTGCTGAGAAAAAGAAGAATGATAAGTATGAAGAACTTGGAATTGATATCGGGAAAGCTATAGATGTGAGCGGGAGCGGCATACTGATCAATATAAAAACCCCTATCGGTATCGGTGCCGTCATTCGCATACAGTTCTTGAAGCCGAATACATTTGATTTTTTTGAAGGATATGGGAAGGTAGTCAGGATCGAAGATAAATCCACGGAGAAAAATGTATCGTATGCTTTAGGTATACTATTCCATGACCTTTTGGCATCTGAAAAGAAAAAATTGGATTACTATATTCGATTGATAAAATAAAGTCATAGCAATCAATTTCAGATGAGGGTTGCTGTATTATAAAATTGTGTATTCGTAATGCTTTGGGCTTGCACCATGATCCTGATGTTTATTTCACGGGGGGATGATGAAATTCTCTTTTTCCTTGAAAAAAATGTCCCGTTTGAAAAAGAAGCTATTGCTTTATTTTATTCTTATAGCCGCAGTCTCGATTTCAGTCAGTGCAGAGATCATTCTTGAATTAAGTACCCCTCGTTTTCGAGAATCGTTTGAAAAAGGCTTTCGCAGCGAACTTAGAACGTTTATGCCTGAGGAAGAAGCCAGGGAAATAATGAGCATGATTAATCCTGATAATGTCTTCCAGCCGCTTTATAATCTCAGGAACAGAATGATACTTCTTCTTCTGGTTGTATCAGGGAGTATTTTCAGCGCCTTTTTTCTTTTTACAAAGGACATTGTGTCTCCAATGGACAGCATGGTCGAAGCAACAAAAAAAATAGCTGATGGAGACCTGACAATTATGGTGCCTGTAATGTCTGAAGATGAAATCGGCCAGATGGCGATACTCATCAATGATATGAATGTAAATCTCCAGGATATGATCATGCAGATACGGCAGGAGGTTGAACGGCACAACAAAATAATCAGCGAGGTTAATCTTAAACTTGCAGATTTTGTTTGTGATGATATGTCCAACCGAATTATCGACAACAAGAGAATGAAAGTTTCCGATTTTAAAAAAATTCTCGATATCGGCAGGGAAATTGACTCGATACTCAGAGTGATGTCGGCTGACCTATCCGCCCTGCTAATGTTCGTTAATATGTATAAAACATACAGGAGTAAATCGGTTGTCGAAATTAGCTCAGAGGAGGCAAATGGCCGAATTCATGAAATCAATCACAGTTGAACCGGGTGCTCTATGAACCTTGATTATTGGTTTCAATACTGGTATATGTTTCCTGTCGCCATTGTAATCGCGACTCTGGCCAACGCATCCGGTTTTTCAGGGGGTGTATTGTTCCAGCCGATTTACAATGTGCTTCTGCATATTCCAATACAGAATTCAATTGCAACAGGGATAGCAACGGAAACGATAGGCATGACCAGCGGTGCAATACGGTACCTCTGGTACAGGATGGTTGAACTCCCTATCGGCTTCACGATGATCATGCTTACTATCCCCGGCGTTGTCCTCGGGAATCATGCCCTCATGGTCATCGATGGAGATTTTTTAAAACTCATTCTGGGCATTATCATTCTTGGAATCGCAACCATGCAGCTGTATAACGCGATCCGCCGTTTTTTCGGCACAAGGGAGAATATCCCTATCGAAGATATTTATGGATACATGTGGATCCCCCCGATAGCAGGTTTTTTTTCCGCAGCAACCGGGACCGGTATTTGTGAACTGGGCCAGCCCCTGCTTGAGAAAGGAATGAACATAAAAACTAAACGGGCCAATGCAACCGCTATTCTTGTTGAAGCAACCGGCGACTGGATTATCACTATCCTTAACCTCAATGCAGGTATGATTTTAGCGAATCTGTGGGTAATGACAGCGCTCGGGGTTATAATCGGCGGACAGATTGGTCCGTATATTTCCCGTATCCTTCCCAACAGACTGGTCAAGATAGTGTTTGCCCTTGCTGTTATCGTAATCGGCATATTCTATATTTTCAAAGGAATCCACTGGTTAATGAAGTAATTCTAAACGGATAATAGATGGAAATAATAAGCTTTTTACATTCGAAAGGCGGGCTGGCGTTTCTTCACTTTACACAAACGATTCTTTTCTCGATGATGGTATATATCATTGCAGCTGAATATATACGCACCCGGCGGGATGATCTGGTGTATAAACTTGTATCGTGTTTCAGTATCACACTGATCAATATTGCAACAACTGTCATTCTTGTTCTTGAAACTTTTTATTCGATAACGCCATCCCAGAAAGTCATCCCGCTTGTTCTTAATTCAATGTTCGCAATAATCGTACTTGCTCTCGCCCGCGCATTTGTTTTTAATTTTGTTGTCAATAAAGTGGCGTTTGACCGGTTTATAAAATGCGCGATGATCGGTGTAGCGGCTGTATATGCCGGTATGCAATGGTACTGGCTGAAAATTTTTAAACCGGGAATGCAGTTTTTGCAATCACCCCTTGCCCTCATTCTTGACCTTTTTTTTGTTTTAATGCTTTTCTTTTCAATTTATAATCTCTGGAAATTCAGGAAAAGTTATCGTCTCCGTCTAATCACAGCATTTTCATCAATTTTAGTGGCACAGTTTATTAATATATTCGGCGCACTTAACAAGGATATTCCGGAGTTTTTACTTATCATCCGATCTGCTGCACCGATCCTTGTTCCTGCAATGTTTGGAAGCGTTGTCTTTAAAGAATTGATTGAAAGCGTTATCACTATGGTTGATCACTTGAGAAGGGTCCTCGATGTCCAGCAGAATCTTATCTTTGAACTTATGAAGATGGGCACAGAACTTTCAAAACTTTCAGACCAGCTTGTAAAGACATCGATAGAAGGTTGGAAGCGCCTCTCGTCAGTTGTGGAAAACATTTATGCGCAGGAACATGATCGTGTAAACATCCTGGAAATAACAAATAATACAAACAAAGAGATCGAAGATCTCACAAATAATTTTCAAACCAGCAATGAAAAAATAAATAAAGCAGCGGACCTCTATCAAAATACAAATATTGAATATACAGAAGAGCAAAAACTTGTAATGACAACCATTGATAGTGCTTCATCAGGATTGTCGAGCTCGATTGAGTCGTTTGCATCCATTGAGAACGTGCTCCGAAATTTTGGCGAATCCTTCGGGTCTATAGACTCATCTATTTCCGAGATCGGGGAAATATCCGACAAAACCACCATGCTCTCCCTCAATGCATCGATTGAAGCTGCGCGGGCCGGTGAATATGGAAGAGGGTTTTCAGTGGTTGCCGATGAGATCAGTAAACTTGCCGAGCGATCACAAGTGAGTACCAAAGCGGTCGGCTCATTTCTTCAATCCCTTATTTATGCAGTTGAAACCGCCAATACACATATAATCAGGGGAAAAATCAACCTTGAAGAGAGTATCAAGGAGATTCGGCGGTTGAACAATTTTTTCAGAGACGCTGTCGTAACGGAACGGATTTACAGCCTGATAGCTTCGGCCAATGCGGAATTGAATGTTAAGCACCAGGTCAGCAGCATTAATGTTTACGAGAATATGAAGGCAACGGAATTGCTGATCGATAAAAACAGAAAACACGGCCAGGAGATGAAAGATACCATTAGCAGCCATATTCACGAGATTGAGGCAATTGCAGGTCTTTCTGATACCTTGAATGACTTAATTACGACCCTGAACGCGAAAACAAATCAGATAATAACCCTTTCAGATGAACTTGAAAAAGTAGCACGATGATTAGGGGATAATTTCGATTTATTAATGTTGACTTTTTACAATTTTGTTTATAGAATTAATCATCACTGTCTGTGCAGATAAAAATTATTGTTATGAACAATTCGTACGATTAAGACTGAAAAGAGTAAGAGTTACCGTGGATACAAAAAAAAACATTATACAAACCATAGCTGAAACTTCCCGACAGGTCGTTGAGACTGCAAAAAACGTCAATACTGACTCGCATGTTCGTAAAAACATAACCGAAAAGAGTCTATTTGTACTGCAAGATATCCTGACCCGCAATGATACCCTTAAACAAAATTTTAATCGTGTTTTTCAATATTTATCCGACTCCCTTGATGGAATATCAAAAAATTCTGATGAATTCAAGACGAATGTACATTATTTTTTCGAAATTATCAACAAAATAAAAAACGCTCGTCAATTACTCGATAATTTAAATAATGAAATTAACCATCTAACTGTGATAGTCAATGAGATAAAGAATGATACCGATGAAATCTTTACCCTTGCCTTGAACGCATCAATTGTATCCAGCAAATATACTCATACTTCCGGTGTATTTGATATCATTGCAAACAAACTTAACGAAATGTCGAATTTCATTAACCAGAACCTTGAAAGCATGGTAGTCGTAGTCCAGCCCATTACCGATGGTATCTCTAATCTTTACAATGAAAACGTAAAAATTCTTGTGGATATTGAAAATGGATATAATAATTTCATTGAATTTTCCACAGTTATAGATGAACAGAAGTCGTCAATCAGGGAACTCACTGAAAAGGCTTCAGTCTCAGGTTCGAAAATTGATGATCAGCGGCTCATGCTTGAGGATATAAGCACTAAGGTTTGGCAAATGGACGAGGACGCCGACGGTGCAATCAGGGGTTCTGCAAACGTCATGGATATGGGAAATGAACTTGCGGGGAGAATAGACGGCATTGATATAGATGCCTTGACCAGTGATGAGTTTCTTTCAAATATTGCAACAATCAATGAGACAGGAATTTCAATCAGGCAGTCTGCACAAAATGTTAATCAGAAGTCCAGAAGCCAGCTTGAATTCTCCCTGAGCTGTGTTGAATTTTGCGATTCCATTATTGTCGAATCTGGAGAACTGCGTAAAGTGTCTGAAAGTTTTAACGAACAGTCTGTCGAGAATAACCGGATTGCCAATGCAATTCTGCAGAATCTTGGCCGTATTGCTTCACAGTTGAACAACATCGAGGGGAAAATCGGCATTTCAAACCAGACAATAGGAAAATTCAACCAGGATTACCTGCAGATAGACAGCATCCTGGAATTTTTGAAGAACATTCTTAAATCGATGAATATTATAGGCATGTACTCCCGAATCGAATCTGCACGCGATCCTGAAGAATATGCCGGTTTCATGACAATTTCTGAAAATATAATAAAACTTCAGAGTAAGATTCACAATAATATTCCATTAATCGAGGAAAATATTTCAATGACTCACGGCTTCATCGAAAGCGTAAATCAGACATTTATGAATGTTGCGACGATGTTTTATTCTATATTAAGTAGTTCGAACACAATAATTGAAAACTTAAAAAAAATTACCCAGCTGTCAATTGAATCGGAAAATTTCAGTATGGCTACCCTTGATGAGACAAAGGAACTTGATACCGGCTTGAAAGGCCTGAGGGAATCCCTGATAAATCTGACACATGTTGTAAAAAAGCCGATTGACGGTTCTGCGGCAAATATTGAACGCGGAAAATTAATTGAGAGTCTTTGCGAAGAGTTGAAATAAAGTATATTGGAATAAAGGCCTTGCACTTGAGTCCGGATATTAATCCGGGCATGTAGTATTATATGCCCATGACTTCTATATTATTCATTGTCCTGACTATTGTTTCCAATGCCTTAAATGAGGCAGCCTGCCATTTCGAATTTTTATTGTAGGTTATTTTTGTTTTTATACTTTTTGCATTAAGATTTTTTATCAATTGAATAATTGGCGGGACAGTGGAAGAATTTATATATTCAAGTTTTGAAAAGTCAATACCCAGTTCCTTTCCTGTTAATTTTTCAATGATCTCGTCAAAATATGGGTTTAAGACAGCGGAAGGATCGCGTTCGTCGCTTTTTCCGATCCATGTCATTTGGTTTTTTGCACCAAGTGCTAATTGGATCTCAAGATTCCCTTCCTTATAATTACTCATTCTGATTCTCCTGAAATGAAATAATGTTGATTTTAAATTTTTCTTTCGGCAATAATAGTTAGCATATTATCATTGTATCTATAATCAAGTTTAAATTCACCCTCATAAGCTATTCGGTATAAACCTAGCTGGCTTACACTTGGCTTCGTATTGTCAAGAAGTTCTTTAAGCCGTTGGGTATATAATTCAGCTGGATTATTGGATTTTTTTAATTTATCGATATGTTCAGCCACTGTAGCAAGGTCTTTTTGTGCGGATAGACCATTTGTTACACGAATTGTGATTTTATCTTCATGTACCCTTAAGTCGAACTCTATAGTGTCTCCTTTATTTGTTTCTTCGCCATATTTTACAGCATTTTCGATTAATTCTGTTACACACATCATCGTAGCATCAGTAAGGTCCTTGCTTTTTCCCTTACTGTTCATATAATTCACGGTTCGTTCCTGTATTTTTTTTATAATACTCCATGTGGGTTTTATGGTAAAACTAATTGCTACATCATCGCTCATAGGATTCTCCAAATTTTGATAATAATATAATATACAAAAAAATATATAAAGTCAATTAAAAAAATTTTTTTATTATTGATAATAGGGGGAGCGAAGTTTAATTCGCTCCCATAATAGGTAAATTCCCATTTTCACCGGATAATCATTGATTCAGCAGTCATATGCAATATCCGTACCCGCTTGCGCGAGTGTAAACAAAGATGGGGATCCTTTCTTTCATATTTGTGAGAATGGATTCCCGTATTCATGGAGATGGCATGGGTAGTTGCCCGCTCTAAATGGGAAAATAGCATTATTTTTTATAATTAAAATATAATTAATTTGACAACTTTTTTACGTCCAGCATAGTATTTCTTTACTATGAATTCCCTTAGAAAAAAAGACCTCCTTGATATCCAATCCCTTTCAGCTGAAGAAATAAATCTTATCTGCAATACAGCAAAATATTTTAAGGATATTTTTACCCGTTCAGTTAAAAGTGTTCCAATCCTCAGAGGAAAAACGGTATGTACACTG
>JBFZEZ010000108.1:0-4766 GCA_041306585.1 Spirochaetota bacterium
AGTTGAGGCTGATAATGGCAGCATAGCTATCGGTGATTCAATAATAAGTTTAAATGAAAAAAAAGACATTTTAAATGAAGTCATAAACATTGCAGAAAAAGTTGAAGGTGTCACAAAGGTAATTTTTATTAATGCTACTGATAATAAAAGGCATGATATGATTAATCCTTTTCACAATATCTGATTGCGACCCCAAGCAGACTGAAAATCCGCTGAGATTATCGTTAAATGAGATTATAGGGATATAAAGAAAATTCTTTTGAAAGAATTATCAACTTGAGAACGAAGAAAAGCAGGAAAAATGCCTAACCTCTATGCGTTTAAACGGACGGTCGGATAAGTCAACCGCAGCTTAACTTTTTGTTAATCTCTTTCCTTCCGTAATTCACAATTCTGACAACTGCTCTCCACTGAACAGCAGTAGGTATTAAATTGTCTATTTCCAGATTGGAAACTTAATTTTGTCCGGAATCAGTTTCCGGATGAACACTAAATTGGCGGCGCAGCAAGATTTTGGAAATTCCATATTTTCCTGACTATCACTTGCTTTTTTATTTATCATACTTAAGTTATTTTCTTATGGATACCGAATTGAAGCTCCTTTCAGAAAGTCCGAGGCGGCGGACCTTCGGAGGGGAAAGCACTCGCTGTTTCGGTTCAACTTCATCTCAAACAGGTTATATAAGGTATGGTAAGTAAAATAAAGAAAGGGATCATATTCGCCAAAAAATCAATTGCTCAAATTCGTAAACCAGTTTGTCAGCCAGCTGATTGGCCTGAGATTTTCAATCCCCTGCGAAGAATTCCGAAATCCGGACTGGACTTAAATGTAATGAGTTTTAATATTCGGCGCGGGACGGCGAGAGATGGAAAAAATCACTGGATATTTCGACGGAACCGGGTGTCAGAACTGCTGAATCATTATCGCCCGGATATTTTAGGTCTGCAGGAAGCGTTGAACTTTCAAATATCAGAAATCCGCAACATGCTACCCGGATATGAGATGATTGGGAGTGGAAGTTTGGGCGGCGGCAAGGGGTTGTTCAATGCCATTTTTTATGATGCGGAGCGCTTCTTCTTATCGGAAGAAGGCACGTTCTGGTTTTCAGATAACCCCGATATTCCGGGATCAAAGGGGTGGGGGAACATCCTCCCGCGCACATGTACCTGGGTGCGCCTGATTGAAAAAGACTCGGAGCAGGCTTTTTATTTTTATAATGTTCATCTGGATCATATTTCCTGGCGGTCACGAAAAAACAGCGTGGTTTTTTTAACCCGGTTTATTCATAACCGATCTTTCCCGGACCCTTTCGTACTGACAGGTGATTTTAATGCCAGAGAAAAGAGTGCTTCCATTCAATATTTAAAAGGTGAAATACCTTTAAGAATCAAAAGAATAGGGAGCGTGTTAAATCCCGAACCATTAATGGATACCTTCCGGGTACGATACCCAAGTGGCCGGCGTGTCGCTACCTTTCACGGGTTTCGCAGTTATTTTTTCCGGTTCAAATTTGACTATATTTTTGTCCCTTCTACTACCCGGGTCCAGGACGCAACAATTATTCAGCCTCAATGGAAAAAATGTTATCCCTCTGACCATTTCCCGCTGTTTGCAAATATTGATTTGTCCGTAATCTCTGATTCTGCAAATTCAGGTTAAACGAGCTCCGATTGCAATATTATTCTACCAATCGCCATAAGGATTATCTTACATCCATTGGGAAAATACATTAACAAACCACTCCCTGACTCTGGGCAACAAAGGTCTGTTTTCCCACTCATCCAATTGAATCTGCCTGGAATCCGCAAGGTCCCCTCCAAACATCTTCTCCATTTCGACGGCAAAATCGTGACTCAGGATAACCGCATTCACCTCGTCATTGTTTAATGAGCTTAGATAGTCCATGTTGGTTGAGCCGACTGTTGACCAGACCTTGTCAATCACTGCGGTTTTAGCGTGCAGCAGGGAAGTACTGTGCTCGTATAACTTCACTCCCGATTTCAAAAGCCGTGAATAATAATACCTCTGTGCATATAATACGAGCTGAGAATCGGAGATTCCGGGGAGAATGATCTTCACATCAACACCGCGCCCGGCGGCATCAGTAAGGGCATTCAGTATCTGGTCGTCAGGGATAAAATAAGAATTCGTCATGTGAATCGAATGTTCTGCAAAAGTGATGGCCGACACATACATAATAAAAGTGATTCTATTGGTCTGTCCTGCTTTGCTGCCGACCACTCGCACGAGGGCATTCCCCTCTTCTTTCAGATCAGGGAAATAATTCCCTTCGGAAAGTTCCGGTCCCTCCTGCTTCTGCCAGGTGTCAAGAAAGAGCTTCTGGAATTCAGCCACGGCCGGGCCTTCAATTTGAATGTCCGTGTCACGCCAGTGAATTGGCGCCTTTTCGGTTTGTTTCCGTCTTAGAGGACTGCTCGAATAAACCCCGCTGATGTTGATGCCCCCGATAATGGCTATCTTACCGTCGGTTATCAAAATTTTGCGGTGGTCCCGGTGTGTCAATCCCCATTTCTCGGGAGTTTCCAGTGGATTTATCGGATTGAATCCGACAACCTGAATTCCACCGTCGCGCAGGCGCTGGAAATAAGAAGCGGGAGTGTTCATACTGCCCACGCTGTCATAAATGATGTTTACCCGGATACCTTTCGCCTGCTTTTCCAGCAACTGATCGGCAAATTTGCGGCCTGTTTCATCGTCTTCAATGATATAGCTTTCAAGGTTGATATGGTCCTTGGCGGTCTTTATTGCTTCGAACATTGCGGCATAGGTAGCCTGCCCATCGGATAGCAGGGTGACTTTGTTCCCCTTAGTCAGCGGGCTTTCGGTGACCGATTCTACCACGGCAGTGTGGAGTCCCAGAATATCCGTCGGGGCGACCGATCGCTTCAGCCGTTCCATGATGACTTTGCTCTGTTTTGGAGATAACAGTCCTTTGGTCGAAACGATTTGGCGCGGCTCTTGGGTAGTCGGCGCTGCGTCAATCTTTTCAGAGACATCCGGCAAGGTCGCGCATCCATTGCCAAGACTCAGGATGGATATGAACAGAAAGAATAAAAAAAAAGGCTTGATGATTCTCATAAGGTGTTTTTTTGTTTGTTAAGACATTCCTTTCCGACAGGAAAAATATAGGGAAGATCCGTTTGCATGTCAAATATTTTTACCCTGATAATTTTTAATCCGCCTCGTTCTTTACCACTCATAACATCAGCGAGATCAAAAAAGGGTCATATATGATCATAGGTTAAATATGACCTTTTTTATATGGCTGTTAATGACAGCGCTGTAAATGCGTATTGAACTGATTGTTCTTAAAAATCAGAATCATGGATGACGTGACGCTGAATGTTAGAAACTTGGCACAACAATTGAATTAAATATATAATAAGCTAAGCAGGGAATAAATATATCGCCCGGGAAAACTATTCCGGGAATAGACGCTATTCCCTGCGGTCGAAGATTCCCCGTAGCTTGCTGCAGGGAGCTTCAAACCATAATAAAACAGGAGCACGAAATAACATGTGTGTATCTTATCAATATTTAACCATTAAATGTCGAATATTGACTTTTATGCTATATAATAAAAACATATATAAACAATAACAAGGAGGTAGAAATGAAAAAAAACATTTATGGTCTTTTCGGACTGATCGCAGTTACAGGGGTACTGTTAACATTCGGATGGGTTCAGGAGACAACAGCAGGCCCTCACCTTAGTATCAGGATTCCGCTTCCCCCTCCCCCTCCCTTCCTGTTTCCAAGACCTCCGGAAATTATTGTAGTCCCCCGTTCCGAGGTTGTTATAGCTCCCCACCCGGAGGTGGATGTTTTTTTCTATGGTGATTACTGGTGGTCTCCCCGCGGAAATCGCTGGTACCGTTCAAGGAATTACAACGGGCCATGGAATGTTATCAATTCTCGTTATGTTCCATCTCATGTTCGCGGTGTTCCAAGGGATTATCGTACAGTTTATGAGAGGGAGCCGCGTTATCCCTACGAAAATCATGATCGTTGGATAAAACAAAGAAATCAGGAGAAAAGGGAACGAAAGGCGTGGAGGGATCACAACAAAGAAAACAAACAGGGTCGTGGACGCGGCAGAAGTAATTGATTAAATATGTTATTGATTGTTTCAAATAAATTTCGTATAAATCATAATAGATTACTTCGCAGCAGAGCTGCGAAGTATCTGGAATACAGAATACAGTAGTCAGAAGTCAGAATTTATTTGAAGATATTTTAATCCCCCTTCTGGATTCTGAATTCTGGATTCTTACCCCGAAGCAGGGCTTCGAGGAATTCTTTTGATTAATCAATCAAGGTATATGAAGTCCGGGTGCAGTAAACAAAGCTTACAGCCCTTTGCAAGTATCAGGGCATTGATTCAGATTAATAAAGATGCTTGGAGATGACAATGGGTAGGCTAAAACATGTTGTTGATGTTCTTGAAAAATGTCCGACGGGCATTAAGGGTCTGGATGAGATCACAAAGGGAGGGCTTCCAAAAGGCAGAGCAACCCTGATCTGCGGCAGTGCGGGTTCCGGCAAAACACTTTTCGCCATGGAGTTTCTCATGCACGGCGCCATGGATTTCGGCGAACCCGGGGTCTTCATGACTTTCGAGGAGACGCTTCAGGATCTCGCGCAGAACTTCATCTCCCTTGGTTTTGATCTCAATGGTATGATATCGCGCGGCCTCATCGCAACAGACCACGTTTATATTGAGCGGAGCGAAATTGAGGAGACG
>JBFZEZ010000109.1:0-6616 GCA_041306585.1 Spirochaetota bacterium
ACTGCTGAAGCAGGAGGCTGACGCAGAGATCAGGAAACTCAATGAAAATCTGGAGAAGAGGGTAATCGAGCGCACCTCTGAGCTGGATGCGGCGGTCCGGAAGCTTCAAAAGGAGATATTCGAAAGGGAGAAGGCCCAGGCATTCCAACTGCGCCTTAATGCGATCCTTGAATCGGTCGCATCGGGGAGCGGCCTATCGCTCACCTTCACACTGCTCGTGGAAGTCATTGAAGAATACAAAGAAGGCCTGCTCTGCCTTTTATTGCGGATGTCTGATGACGGCAGCTGCATGAAGTGCGTGTCTTCGCAAGGACCCATTGGTGAGAACAAAGGTGATTTCAGTGATATTAATATCTCACTTCAGGATGGATTGTTGGGAGACACGGCCTTATTGAAAGAGACAATGATTGTCGAAGATATTGAACAGCATGAAGAGCTTAAAAAAATCAGCGGTTTGGCCCTTTCACGCGGTTACCGCTCGTGCTGGATGCAGCCGGTCCTTTCTTCCGGTAATACTATTCTGGGGACAATCATCATATACGTACGCAATCCGCATACTCCCGCAGCAGATGAACGCAGCGTTATCGAGGCGGCCTCACATATTATGGGGATAGCGATAGAGAGAAAAAATGTCGATCAATCTTTTATTATGGCGAAGGAGGACGCTGAAAAGGCAAACGCTGGCAAAAGTGAATTCCTCGCCAATATGAGCCATGAAATCAGGACCCCGCTGAACGCGATACTGGGGTTTTCTCAGCTCCTCGAAATGCATGAAGATACCTTAAGCCCGGACAAACATGGTGAATATCTCGGATATATCAGACAGGGGGGCGAACACCTCCTCGAGATGGTTAACGATATCCTTGATCTCTCAAAAATCGAAGCTGGCCGGATGGAACTCGAAAGGAAGCCGTTTGAACTGAATGAAATGCTCGCGCGCATCCCCAAGATGTTCCAATCCCTTGCGGCCAATAAAAAGCTGGCAATGGAGGTTTACATCGAACCGTCCCTTGGTTTTATCGAGGCAGACGAGGTCCGCGTGAAGCAGATCGTATATAATCTTTTGTCAAACGCTGTAAAGTTCACGCAACCGGGGAAGCGGATTGGTCTCAATGCCCGTGGGATAGGAACGAATGTTGAGATCACGGTTTGGGACGAGGGGGTCGGCATACCGGCGGGGGACCTTGACCGCATCTTCAAGCCCTTTGAACAGATCCGCGATTACATGGTGAGCGGGACCATGGGCACAGGCCTCGGACTGGCAATCACTCAAAAGCTTGTTGAAAAGCATGGAGGGAGGATCAATGTTGAAAGTGAGGTAGGGAAGGGGAGTGCATTTACGGTCATCATTCCGGGGAGGCTCCTTTCTCCGATGGCCCGGCACAGCGCCAGGGGAACGAATGCATCTGTAGAAAGGAAGACGAGGGAACTCAGCAACAAAATCCTCATCGTTGAGGACAATGAGATAAATCATCTTCTGCTTCAGGCAATGATCCTGAAAAGGTTCAACTGCGACATCGGATATGCTGAAACAGGCGAACGCGCTCTTGACGCCGTCACAAAGGAAGATTATGACCTTATCTTCATGGACATTCAGCTCCCCGGTATGAGCGGTGTCGAAGCCGCGCAGCGTATACGAACGATCCCCGGTAAATATCCGGTTATAATTGCAGTAACCGCTTATGCGATGCAGGGCGACAGGGAAAAATTCATTTCCAAAGGGATGGATGATTACCTGTCGAAGCCGATCGATGCCGAATTTGTGTATGCAATGATAAAAAAATATTTGCGGATCCCGGACGTAAAACCCGACTCGGTCCCTGCACAACGACCTGTGGCTGGTGAATTCAGTATTACAGGCGCAGCCGAATCACTGCGTCTGCCGGTTAATCAGTATCTTCCCCTCGTGAAAAAATTTCTTGTTATGGCCCACGCTTATTCCGGTCTCCTGGGAGAGGCGGTGAAGAAGGGGGACATGGCACGGCTGACCCTTGAGGCGCACAGGCTGCGGGGGGTCTCGACTAATCTGAGACTGGCAAAGCTGGGTATGATAGCGAGGCGCATCCATGAACGCGCAAACAGCGGTATCGCCGTGGGTTACGATGGGATGCTGGGGGAGATGACGGATGAGTTGGTTGTGCTGAACCGATCTGTTGAAGAACATGAGAGGGGATCGCGAACATGAGGCTGTTTCCGCTAAACGCGAATTAAGGATTCCCGTCTTCACGGGAATAACATGAAATTTAACATCAATGGAGAAAATCAATGGGGCATCTCGGACCAAAAGAGGCATATCTTAAACTTGCCGATAAAATTGAATCGCTCCCGACTATCGCGCCGAAGAACGAGGTGTTGTTCAATATATTACAAGAACTGTATACCCCGATCGAGGCGGACATCGTTGCGCGAATGCCGAACAGCTACTCCAGCCTGGAACGAATTGCGAAAATCACCGGCTATGAACCTGTCGGGCTCCAGAAACGGCTTGAGGATCTGGCAAACAAGGGTTTGGTGATAGATATTTTTGTGCAGGGGGAATACAAGTACAATGCCTCGCCAATGGTTATCGGGATATTCGAATTTACCATGATGCGCACGCGGGGGGAGCTCAACTATAAAAAATGGGCGCAGCTTTTTAATGATTATCTTAATGAATCCTTTTTTGGCGCCAATTTCAGCAGTGGGCAGACTATGGCATTGATGCGGGCATTCCCCTACGAGGAAACCATCGAAGAATCGGAATATACAGAGATCCTTGATTATGAAAAGGCCTCGGCGATCATAGAATCAAACGACACCTTCGCCATCGGAATCTGTTCGTGCCGTCATGAAAAAAGCCACTTGGGGTTGAAACAATGCGATGCACCCCTTGAGACCTGTTCAACGTTCGGTATTTCTGCGGATTACTGGATCAGGAACAAGCTTGCCAATCGGGTTTCGAAAACGGAGATGCTCGAGAACCTGGCCCGCTCGAAGGAATTAGGCCTCACCTTCTGCGGGGACAACGTGAAGAAGCACGTGGGTTTTATATGTCACTGCTGCAAGTGCTGTTGCCACGCCCTCGGGGGAATAAGCAAACATGGATATGCCAACGCGGTCATGACATCAAACTATATCGCGGATTTTCACGATGATACATGCAACGGCTGCGGCAGATGCGCCCGTGCGTGCACGATTGACGCCATCACGATGCAGCCGGAGGCCGACACCCGTAAAAAAAGAAAGATGACCCCGGTCATTGATCAGGATTTTTGCCTTGGGTGCGGCGTGTGCGCCTCACAATGTCCGAAGAAATCGATGAAGCTGACCCGACGGAAGAGCCGGGTGCTTCATCCCGAGAACGTTTTTGAAAGGGTCATTATCGGCACACTGGAGCGGGGCACACTCCAGAACCAGATTTTTGATAACCCCGGAAGTATCACCCATCGATTTATGCGCGGGTTCATCGGCGGTTTTTTGCGGCTAGAGCCGGTAAAGCGCGCGCTCCTCAGCGAAAAGTTGCGGTCCCGTTTCCTCTCTGCCATGGCCAGTGGAGTGAAAGCGAAGGGGAATGGGTGGGTGCTGGATATGTAGGCATAATGTTATTGTATTATATCGTATACAAGATTAAACGAGATCAGACATGCCAACACGGCTTTCACCGGCATTCCCGAGGTCGTCCTGACCAGGTGCTCGTCGGTGACCCCGCTGAATTCCCACGTTTGACCGTTGACAATGATTGAACCCGAATATTCAAGTGAATCTGCGTTAAAGAGTTTGATTTCAGTTGGTGTCATAATGTGCTCCCTGTGTAAAATCTGAAAAACTATGGGGGTATTGTCAAGTGTATTTGAATTATTTTTCCCCGATCAATTTTTTGATGTGATCCATGGGGACCCCCATCTGTGACGAGAAATGGGCCGGCACATCCGCAAAAAAACCAAGCATCTCCCCGCTTGTGGGGTGCATGAATTCGAGATACACCGCATGCAGGCAGATCGCATTATTGGTAAGTGCGCGCCCCGATCCATAACGGGTGTCCCCTGCGATCGGCATGCCGAGGGACGCCATTTGGGCGCGGATCTGATGTTTTCTGCCGGTCATGAGCTGGATCAGCAGCAGGTTCTGCTCTCCGGAACGCAGAAGTGCGACATATTTCAAATGTGCATGCTGTGCATTCGGATCATTTTCCGATGCGATATATGTTTTATCCCCCTGGCGGATGAGGTTGTGTTCCACATCCGTCCATACATTCCGGGTGATGGCCCCAGGACCTACGGTGACCGCAAGATAAAATTTGCGCACATGTTTTGATCTGAATTGTTCGCTGAGCCTTGCAGCGGCTTTTGATGTCCGTGCGAAAACAATGACCCCGGAGACCTGTTTGTCAAGGCGGTGCACGAGACCGAGAAATACATTCCCGGGTTTGCTGTATTTTTTTTTGATATGCTCTTTAGTCATATCCAATAGTGAAAGTTCACCTGTTTTATCCTGCTGGGTTAAAACACCGGCTGTCTTTTCAACCACGATGATGTGATTGTCTTCATAAATTATTTTGATTTTCATTTTGAATATAAATTAAAAATTTTTCTAAAAATTGCCTGATAAGAAAAAATTGTATTGACCCGAAAATAAATATTGTATATCTGACATTAATCTCACATTAGTGGAGAAAAACAATGAAAAAACAAATGGTATTTGTAATTTCTTTTTTTATCGTAGTTTTTGCAATGACAACGGTTATTGCTAATACAGATATCATGGTCTTCAAAAAAGGGGATAAAAAAGTTCATTTTGCAATAAAAGACCGACAAAAGGTAAATAGCTGCGCTTTTTGTCATAACGGGACCGGCATCATGAAAGATGCGACTAAGAAAAATTCTCAGGGGTTCCGTGGAAAAGGGTCAAATTACAGCAAGCTTGGTAAAGATAAAAAATTTGCCAGGTGTGCAGGCAGCGGATGTCATCAATAATTTTTCCGATCTGCCAGAAAATAACTTGAAATAAAACGATAACATACCAAATTGTTCCACATGCAGGCGAGCGTGGCGGAACTGGCAGACGCGCCAGACTTAGGATCTGGTGCCGCAAGGCGTGGGGGTTCAAGTCCCTTCGCTCGCAATACATAACCTGCGGGAATAACTCAGTGGTAGAGTGCAACCTTGCCAAGGTTGAGGTCGCGGGTTCGAATCCCGTTTCCCGCTCATATGATGGCTATCCAGGCAAAACAATGGATAGCCATTTTTTTTTGTTGTAGAGACGCAAGATTTTGCGTCTCTACAAAAAAAAAATGGTTTGACGCAATTACGTGCAGACAAATTATATTATTAATTATATTCAACGAGGTACAAAATTGGAAATTAGAGAAAAGAAATTAGATAATTCAGCCATGGAACTTGAAATCGCTGTTCCGATGGAGAAGGTTGAGGAAGCATATAAGGCAGTATTCAGGAAAATCCAGAATTACGCAAAAATTGATGGTTTTCGGAAAGGGAAGGCCCCCCTTGCAATGATTGAATCCCGTTATATCTCAGATGCCGACCAGGAGGTTATCGAAAATTTGGCGAAATCCTCTTTTCTTGATGCGATTACCGAGAAACAACTTACCCCAATCGGCCGTCCCCGCTTTGATGTTAATAAAATAAAAAGGGGTGAATCGTTTAATTTCAAGGCATGGTTCGAAACGCCGCCCACAGTAAAACTTGGAAAATATAAAGATATTTCAGCTGAAGAAAGTAGTGTCACCATCACCGATGAAGATGTTACAAGTGAAATTGATGCATTACGTGAACGCCATGCTCAGGTAAAAAAGAAAGAGGACGGCGCAGTGCAGAAAGGGGATTTTATCCGAATCAAGGTGAAACGTATCGATAACGTTGATAAGGCCGATATCGAGAAGGTCGAGTATCGGGATTATAGCATGATCGTGGGGAAAAGTAAGGACCAGTACGGGTTCGACTCCCATGTTCTAAATATGAAAAACGATGAAGAAAAAGATGTCCAGATAAAATATCCAAAGGATTATAGCATAAAGGAATACGCGAACCAGAAGGTTACCTTTCTTGTAAAAATTACTGAAATTAATACGATGGATCTTCCTGTGCTTGACGATGAATTCGCCAGAAAAGTAAACTATGAAACTGCTAGTGACATGCTTTTAAAAATTCGTGAATTTCTCGATAAATATGTCGGCGAGCGTATACGGGGCGATGCCAAGGCCCAGATAATAAAAGAGGTTGTTGAGCAATGCACATTTGATCTTCCGGAGTCGTTGGTGGTTAATGAAATGGCGTCGATATTTCAGAAAACCCAGCAGAATGTGGGATTCAAGGCTGAAAACCTTGATCAGATGGCAGGGGTTTTCGGAATGGACCCCGAAGAGTACCGCAATAAGCTGAAGGAGGATGCGACCCGTTCGGTCAAAACAACCCTGGCCCTTGCTGAAATCGCGAAAACGGAAAATCTACAGGTCTCTGAAGATAAATTTAAAGAGGTTGTGGACCGGATAGCAAAACGGAACAACCAGTCCATTGAAGAAATTGAGGCCCTGATAACAAAAAACAACAGCCGTGAAAATATCGAGTTCGAGCTGATCCTTGACGATGCAATGGATTTTATCTATCAGAATGCGAAGATA
>JBFZEZ010000110.1:0-5093 GCA_041306585.1 Spirochaetota bacterium
AAAGTGGTCAATTTCATAAAAAGCGGTGCATTCGTTGAATTGG
Source organism: Spirochaetota bacterium (assembly GCA_041306585.1). GTDB lineage: Bacteria > Spirochaetota > UBA4802 > UBA4802 > UBA5550 > JBFZEZ01. Next base: position 44 of record JBFZEZ010000110.1, read on the forward strand.
AGCCCGGAATAGAAGGATTCATTCACATATCCAACATGAGCTTTGTTAAAAGAATAAACAAACCTGAAGACGTCCTCACCATGGGCACAATCATCAATGTGAAAATATTGAACGTAGACAAAGCGAACAAAAAATTATCCCTCGAACTCGTTACCGGGGAAGCTGATCCCTGGACGTCATCCTCGAAGGAATTCATGGAAGCAGTACACACTGGCGTCATAGAAATATCGAAGACCTCCGGCATCAATGTCCGTCTTCAGAACGGCATGCTTGGGTTTATTCCGCGCGGTCAGCTCCTATCAGGGAACAAGGACATCCCCAAGGAATACTCCGTGGGAAAAGAAATAAAGGTAACCGTCGTCGACCTGAATGCACATGAAAAAAATCTCATCCTGAGCGAAATGGGGGCGATAAAAAACGAGGAGCTGAGCGATTACCGCCAATTCCAGGAAAAAAACACCCCGGCTTCAGGATCATCGCTCGGATCTTTATTTAAAAACAAGTTTGATAAAATCCAAAAAAATATGGATGACAAAACAACTGAATGATTAAGCTGAAAAACGGTCATGAAGTAACGTACGACAAGGACTTCGATCAATTTTTTAAAAACCTCATTGAGTCCATCATGAAGGAATCCCGTACCTGTGCCGAGCAGAAATTCCTCAAGCAGACCAACACTAAAACGATGAACGATTTCTTTCTGAAAGAAATAATGGACAACTGCATCTATGTTACCCACCAGCTCTTTCAGATCGCCAAACAAAACGAGGATTTTTCTAAATTCATGGTAAGCGGTTTTCTGTTCAACAGCATCATCCTGGCCCTCCCCCACGGCATAGAAGAGACGAAAAAAGACAAAGAGCAGAACAAAGAAAGTCTTCATTAAAGATGGAAGACAGCCCCACCCCGGGCATTACAGCATCTCCAAAAGTTCACTAATCCCACCGGAATCAATATGCGTCAGTCTGCCGGCCGCGGCCGCGGGGTCTTCCCCCTTGCGGACCTCAATGATGATCCTTATGGAATCACCCTCAAAATAGGGGGGCACATCAACCTTTATCTTTTTCCCGGCGAAACGCCCGACCAGTTCATCGGCCCTGGCGCGGCAGGCGCGGTATTCCGGGTATCTGCGTGCGAACACCTCGTTATACGCAAAATCCTCCCGCTTTTTCCGGTCATCGACAGCCATGGGATTGATCTTCCGGAGATCATCCGCTATCGAAACGTTATTCCTCATATCGTACAACATCTCAACGATCCCCTGAAAGAGATTGACCTTCATGTTTACATCAGCGATCCACGACCCGATCCATGCCCTGCATTCGCCGGAGAGCATCGCGAGCTTTCTGATCGTTTTAAAATGGATGTCACGGTTGTCAAGATAACAACTGAGATGCTGCGGGAAGCCGCGCACCCCCCCACGCAGATCGCGGTCTCCAAGAAACTCTTCAGGAAGAAAAAGGCCGCGCATGGCGAAGTTTCCGACCTCGCCGCTGTCGAGAGAAAAAAATTCCTCGAGGATGGAGACTGATTTCAGTCTTCCCATCGGCCCCAATTCATTGCGGAATGCCTTGCCAATGAGGTATGATTTAAAATCATCGGCTGCAACGGAATCAACCGGGCAAGCCATGATTCCCCGAACCCCCATCTCGCGTACAATACGTAATTTATTGAACCCGGTAACCGGCCTGTACCTTTTACCCTGCCTGAGCAGCAGAGGAGGAGAGATTATCCCGAATTCCCGGATTGAAGAAGACAGCTTTTCATCACGGACGTTGCGGGTCACCTGAAAATAAATATCATCACAATCAACCAGGTCTAATGTGACTTCAACTGGTGCGGAGGGAAAATTCATGAAAATTGCCGTTCCCCTTTTTCTAAATGATTCCTTTCAAAAGCTTCCCGAGTTCTTCAGGCGTGACTACCTTCACTTTAGAGAGCCGGGTAAGGGCATGTTCACCGCTCGGGGTCAGTTCAGTGCCTGAAATAAAAAGGCCGGCCTTGCATTTATGATCATTGACTGCCTGTGCGAAATTTCTGAGTGGTATCTCCCCGACCTTGACCCCTTTCCAGCGGCGTACCCATACAAGGGTCTTTATCTTGTCGGGCATCAGGGTTGCCAGAAAATCAACCCCGTCATTTTCACGATACGTATCGAGGATTTCGTCAATCTTGTATTTCAACTTCTGCACAACCCTGTTTGAAGAGATCCTGAATGTTTCGACGTCAAGATCAAAGAATGACTCAATAATAGATGAAACGTCTACAGGGAGGGACCCTTTCTCACTGGTCCCCATAGCATCTTTCTGCATAGCTAACCTTGTCGGTACTGTGATAGCGCTCATGTCGATTTTCATTGCGCTCCTCAAGCCGCATATCATCCAGATAAAATTTTCAGGGAACATTTCCTTGACCCAGTCTTCAATATGGTCCTCAACGGATTCCTCATAGTCAGATGTAGGCTGGGAATCATCTTCATTCATTTCCTTGCGGAGCAGAATGGTCAATCTCTGGATCTTTTTGTATTTCCTGTCCATCGTATACAGTTCGTTCCAGTAGTCATACGCTTGATCGGTCCTTTCGGCGCATATCAAGGTGAAACCGAGATCATACAGCAGGAGCATTATCTCATCTTGCATCTCATTTTTTCGTGCTTTCTGAAGCAGTGACTCTAAATATTCGACCCCTTCTTCCGCTTTTTTCATGTTCACATACAAAAGTGCAATCAGCCTTTTTGCAATAAAAAGGGCGTTCTCATCCGAACTGTTATCAATAATAATTTTCAGGTAATTAATCCCTGTTTTATAATCCCGCTTTTTAAGAAGACCGAATGCAATTGCAATATTACCGATATCCGAATATGGCTTGTCGCTGAGGGCCTCCCTGAAATGTTCAATCGCGTCGTGGTTCTTCTGGTTCTGATATGCCGCCATGCCAGCCCCGAAAAGGACCTCAAAGCTTTTCTTACCCTGGCTCACAAGGCGTTCAAACTGCTTATTGGCCACTTCAAACATTTCCTGTCCCAGTGATATAAAAGCAACATGATATAACGCCTCCAGGTCTCCCGGATATACGTTTAATATATTAAGAAACATCTGAAAGGCCTTCTCCATTTCCTCTCTTTGAAGGTATGATTCCCCGAGTTTCCTTTCGACCTCAGCCCTTTCAACCTCGAAGTTATACTTATCTATCTTTAAAATTTCTTCGAGATGAACCACTGCCTGGTCTATCTCCTCCATTTTAAAATAGATGTGCGCAAGTTTATAATGTACGACAAAGTTGAAAGGGTCACGATCGAGAATTTTCTTGTATTCCAGAATTGCTTCATCTATCAAATTCTGTGACACAAAACCTTCTGCCCGGTTCATAGGATTTAACCGGGGAGCGACGACCATTAGATAAAAAATGAGGATCGCAAGCACGCATACGACAGTTATTAAAATGGGAAAAATCATAATACAACCATATTATTATTTAACATTCAGGTTCTCCCTGTATATTAATCGGCATATGTTTGTTTTATCAATATAATGAAATGTTACTGTTGGTGAGAAATTTTGTATCAGCACATCTTACAGATTTTCGAAACGGAGAATTGCAGGCCAGCCGTTTATGACGAAATGGTCTTCTTCCTCTTTTTTGATAATAAAATCATCCCCTGTGATAATGCGGCATTTAAAAGGGAGATTTATCAGAATATCTGGTGGTACATACTTTGGAAGTTGTTCGAAATGTATCTGTATTTCATTTGAAGTGGTGATCACTTTTATGCTTATCGATCCGAAACGGGACGGAGCGTCCTCGATAAAAATTTCAGTACCAGCAGTGAACCATTCTTTTTGAGGGACCGGAAAAAGAACAAGCCTATCATTAAGATCGATAAAATAAAGATTTCTGATTGCGGTGAATGCAAGGATTGCAACCAGCTTGGAAGCCCCATTGCCCCGGTTTCCTTTTAACGTTACCGGATTGATAAAATCGGCAAGCGTCAGCCTGGTTTCTTCAATTTTAAGAATACCGGAGAGCAGGTCATAACCGGCCTGGTTCCCGGCCATAATGAGATTATTAGCGATAATCAGACTTGAAGAAATATCCCATCCCAGGGGCTTAATATTTAACGGAAGCTGGCCGAAATGATCCAGTATGCGGTCATATATCTGCGTTATGTGTTTTGCTTTAAAAGAATTGAGCTTGAAAGGGTAACCTCCATAAATAACATTGAAAAAAAAGTCATTCAGGGGGGCCCCCTCCCCGGCAAGAAAACCGTTTAATTCTTTCGCCGCGAGGGCCGCAATACGTTCGCCTTCTTCCTTATATCGAAGCTCATCGCCGAAAATCCCGGAAGATCGCGCAAGATAAGAAAACTGGAAAAATGTGTATGCGATAAGGATGCAGTCAAACGGGTGTCCCTCCTCAATACAGTAGTCTTCCAATGAATTTGTCGTAAAATGAGTCATCCCCTTGATCTTTGATGCACTTCGGAACGTCAGCTCGATCATTTTTCTCAAAAATTGATAATGGGTCTGCAGAAAAACACTATCCCTGGTATGAATATAGTAATCAGTGAAAGCGTTGATAACATAACAAATATTAATAACATCATTGAAAGAAAATTTATTCTCGTTTATGACCGGTGATGCGGCAATACGTTCTATCAATGCATGTGATTCAGCGGAAAACCCCATACGATTATACCCGCATATAACATAAAAAATCATCCGGTAGTCAGGCCCTCCCCGGTTTTGATCAAAACAATCATATTTCAACGAGTTAAGAACAGCTCCTTTCGCTGAGTAAACCCAATGCTGCAGAAGTTTCGGAGAGAGCTTTACATTGATCCCCTTTTTCAGGCGTATAGATGCGAATGCCGCAAAATCATCCTTTGCCATTTTAAAGTCGACTTTTCCCGTTTGTATATCCTGGGAACCGTCAAGTGAAATCCGGCAATGATATACATTGTTCCCCTTCTTGATATTGAAACCTGTACCGAGGGTCGCCATCCCGACCGGGCAGCTGCACCGCCCTTTAGCGTCACCGATCCCATCACCTG
>JBFZEZ010000111.1:0-3026 GCA_041306585.1 Spirochaetota bacterium
TAATTCGCGTCTAGCGAGAAGGATCCCCGCCGTAGTTTATACTCGCGCAGGCGGGTACGAGGATGACATATGGTTAATGATTACAGTCGAATACTATTGAGGAAATCGAGATCACGCAGACGCAGGCGGACAACATCAGGCAGGATCTCCATGAGGGGCTGGTCTATGTTCTTTATTGCAAGTATGAGTGATCCGATAGCGGCGAAATCAGGTTTTTTTTCATCAATATACATTTTGTCAAGTGCGCACCTGATCTGATTATCGCAGGTTTTTCCCTGTGATGCAATAAGATCGCTCATCCTATTTTCAGATATGAGATGTTTTCCAATGTGCCGGTATATCGTTTCGTTTAAATAAGAAAGGAGCCCGAGAAGGGCTTCGGTGATCAGGCTTCTTTCAATTATACCCCATCGCTTGATTGTCTTTCGAATTGATGACGGGGCTACGGGGACCATATGGGACGAATCTATGATGAAATTATTCAATGTGAGCCTGCCGTGGCTTGTAGTGAGCAGTGAATTGAGCTGAATTTCTTCCAGGCACATTGAGGGAATTTTATCAGACGGGAGATAGATGATGGATGTTATTTTATCATCATTCTGTTCCCGTCCGGTAAGCAGAAGAAATTCTGCAGTCATTCCCCCGGTGATGTATTTTTTTGTGCCCGTCAAGGTGAGCCCATTTTTTACCGGTGAAATCATCATCGGGTTTGATGCATCATCGGAATGAGCAAGCGCGCCGAGTGCCGTATGGTCAAGCCCGATCAGCGTATTGTGCAAATCGGTGCCGGCATCCATTTCGGTCAACAGGTCTGCGATCAGATGTCGAATAAGGCTGAATTGAACTATCCATAACAGCGAAACCCCCAGATCGCCTGATTCCCTGGCGATGGCGAGTGAAGGCCGCAGAGCAGTTTGAATATTTTCATGCGGGTCATATGAAGCACTTACTTTTTTCCATAGTGCAATCTGTGCCTTTGAATTGCCGCAACGTTCAGAATAGCTTTTTTCTATTTCTTCAAGTAGATTCATATGTCCCAAAATGGGGAATCATTTTTTATTCCGCAAAATAGCTTCAACCCTCGACGGGAGACCGAAAATTCTGAGAAATCCAGTCGCGTCTTTCTGGTCATAAAGATGACTTTCATCAAATGTGGCGATATCCGGTTCATAAAGCGTTACCGGTGATTTCCTGCCGACGATGATGCAATTACCCTTGTATAGTTTGGCACGGACAGTACCCGTAACAAACTTCTGGGTTTCATCAATTAATGCGTCGAGGGATTCCCGTTTCCTGGTGAACCAGAGACCGTTATATATCAGGGTCGCATATTCAGGGGCAAGTTTATCTTTCAGGTGTTGTGTTTCCCGGTCAAGGGTTATGGCTTCAAGATCACGATGGGCTGCCATGAGCACGGTACCTGCGGGTGTTTCGTAGCATCCGCGTGATTTTATTCCGACAAGCCGGTTCTCGACAATGTCAACCCTGCCGATCCCGTTTTCACCTGCTATTGTATTGAGTTTTTTCATGAGCGGAACCGGGCCGAGTTTTTTGCCGTCAAGTCCAACCGGGTTCCCGTGTTCAAATTCAATTTCAATATATGTCGGCTTATCCGGGGCCTTTTCAGGAGATTTTGTCAGGATATACATGCTGTCATCCGGTTCCTTGTAAGGATCTTCCAGGATCCCGCCTTCGTAAGAAATATGCAGGATGTTCCGGTCCATGCTATATGGCTTATCAACGGTAACCGGCACCGGTATGTTGTGTTTTTTTGCATAATCAAATAAAGATGTCCGTGAATTGAGGTCCCAAATGCGCCACGGCGCAATAATTTTAAGATGCGGTGCAAGGGCCATGAAGGCCATTTCAAAGCGCACCTGATCATTGCCTTTTCCTGTTGCCCCGTGGCATACGGCGTCAGCCCCTTCCTTGAGGGCTATCTCCACCTGTTTTTGCGCAATGATCGGCCGTGCAAGGGACGTACCGAGGAGATAACGATTTTCATATATAGCATTCGCCCGTATGGCTTTAAATACATATTCGCGGACAAATTCTTCAGTGAGGTCTTCGATGTAGCATTTGCTGGCGCCGGTCTTTATCGCTTTTTCTTCAAGCCCGTCCAGCTCTTCCTCCTGTCCGACGTCAGCAGCGAAGCATATGACTTCACAATCGTATGTTTCTCTCAGCCATTTGACAATTATTGACGTGTCCAGGCCCCCTGAATATGCAAGAACTACTTTTTTTACATCCATATGATACCTCGAAAATTAAACATTTTATTTTGACATGAGCGCGCACATAACAGCTTTTTGAGTATGCAGTCTGTTTTCCGCCTGATCGAAGATTATTGATAAGTCTGAATCTATCACATCAGCATCAATTTCTTCCCCTCTATGCGCTGGAAGGCAGTGCATCACCTTGCAGCCGGGTGCGCATTTGGCAACCATTGCACGGGTAATTTTATATTTGGCAAAGGCTTTTTTTCTTTTTATATATTCTTTTTCCTGTCCCATACTTGTCCACACGTCAGTGTAGAGATAATTCGCATTTTTAATCGCCTGACCAATGTCTTCAGTAACAGTTATGGTTGCACCGGATTCCCTGGCTAACCTGTTGGCCTTATCAATAATTGCCTGTTGTAGCCCGAATTTTTTGGGGGTTGCAATAGCAAAATGCATACCGAGAATGGCAGCGCACAGGATGAGGGAATTGGCTACATTATTTCCATCCCCAACATACGTCATTTTTACCGTGGAGAGGTCATCTCCCCGTTCATAGATGGTATAATAGTCAGTCAGGGCCTGGCATGGATGAAATTCATCTGTCAAACCATTAATCACCGGGAGCGCCGAGTTGCGGGCAAGCAGTACGGCCTTTTCATGCTCGAAGGTCCTTACCATGATTCCGTTAACATATCGCGATAAAACTTTTGCAGTATCCTGCGGGGTTTCACCGCGGCCGAGCTGGGAGTCTGTACCGGTGAGGAAAAGGGCATGCCCCCCGAGCTGGGTTAATCCTGTTTCAAA
>JBFZEZ010000112.1:0-9366 GCA_041306585.1 Spirochaetota bacterium
AAATTACTGACTATGCTGAAGAATTTCGGGAACTATAAAGAAAACCAATCCACTTCGCAGCTCATCGAGGTTTTTAAAAACGCGAATGGGGGTTATTCTTTCAAGGAAACATATCTCAACCTGGGGGATGAACTATCCGCATCCAGTGTGGCCGCAGGCTAAAAGAATCGTGTTCTTATGGGCGCTGTTGCGGAAAATTATTTTCTGGATTGTACTGTGGGGGAGTGAAATTTTTAATGAATATTCTTCACCCTCGATACCTGAATTCAGGGTCCTCGTGCCCCCTCAATAAAATTTTTTATTTGACAGGTAAAAACCTATATATAAAGTGACTTCGGAAAGTTGTCCGAGTGGTCGATGGAGGCGGTCTTGAAAACCGTTGGGTGAATAACCCCGGGGGTTCGAATCCCTCACTTTCCGCAGTTCTGAGGTAAAGCGGCATATTCATTGCCGCATTTATAATATAAAAGGAGAGGTGCCCGAGAGGCCGAAGGGGACGGTTTGCTAAACCGTTGTACTGTAATGGTACCGGGGGTTCGAATCCCCCCTTCTCCGAATAATACACATGGGAAAGAATTTTAAAAAATTTACGTATGTACCGTTTATTGGCTGGTTTTTCCCGATGACATTCCAGAAGGATGATCCGGAATCCACGCATCAAGCCCTGCAGGGTTTTTTATTATCCGTTGTTTTTACTTCACTCCTCGCGGCTGTTTATGTCCTTGGGTTGATGGTCCCCGGCAGTTGGAGGATATTCAGACTTACCCTGATCATAATGATATATGTCATGTATCTTTTATATTTCGGGATATGCGGATATTTATCGTATACCCTTTACAAGAACAAGGTCAGTGAATTGCCTTTGCTTTCCAGATACGCAAAGAAGATAGATATATAACATATGCGTCCGTAGCTCAGTTGGATAGAGCGCCGGACTACGAATCCGTAGGTCGCAGGTTCGACTCCTGCCGGACGCACAGTTTTTAAAAAAAGCGCGGCAACAGTGTCGCGTTTTTTTATTTGTACACAGAATTGCAGGTAAGATCAATAAAAATCATCAATCACGGTTGAACATGGCGCATAATACAATTATCCTTCTGGGCCTTAATGCCAGGTTCAGTCATTTGAATCTGGCGCTGTATTATCTTCGTAATCATGCTGATGACTTGGGATATGATCTCACGGTAATGCAGTATTCGATCAACAATAAGGTCTCTGAGATTGCTTCTTCCATACTCGCTGTGCGGCCTGTTGCTGTAGCCATATCAGTCTATATATGGAATTCCGTGATGGTCGAGCAGCTCGTCTCATATATCAAAGAAAACGATCCTGGCATTGTCATTGTCCTTGGGGGGCCCGAGGTAAGTTATAATCCGGAATCATGGCTGTCAGCATCCCCTGGGGTTGATTATATTATAACAGGGCAGGGGGAAGCAGGATTCAGGGAGCTCGTTAAGGGGGGATTGAAATCTGAAAAAAGAATTATTTCAGTTGAAAATCCCCGGTTTGAACAGATTCTCTTCCCCTATCGGGAAGCGGATTTCTCCGGATTTGATAACAAGATAATTTATTATGAATCAAGCCGCGGTTGCCCTTATCATTGTTCATACTGCCTGTCATCACGGCTTGATCAGCCCCTGGAATTCAGGGACATTGGCCGGGTGAAAGATGAATTGCGTTTCCTTATTAAATTCTCCCCTCGTATAATAAAATTTGTGGATAGGACCTTTAATGTCCGTCCGGATCGCGCGCGTTCTATTTGGCGTTTTATTGTTGAACAGTTTTCCGGGCGCGATACGACATTTCATTGTGAAATTTTTCCTGACCAGCTGGAAGAAGAAGATTACAGTATTCTTTCATCGGCACCTCGCGGGTTGTTCCAGTTCGAGATCGGCGTGCAATCGGTGCATGACGAGGTCCTGGCAGGGATCGGCAGAAAAAGCAGCTGGGCTATGATAAAACCCAAAATCCGCAGGCTGATCGAAATGGGGAATATTCACATTCATGTCGACCTGATTGCCGGATTACCGGGAGAGGATTGGGAATCACTCCAGGTGTCATTCAACGAGATATATGTACTCCATGCCGACTATTTCCAGGTCGGCTTTCTGAAGGTGCTCCCCGGGACCAAAATGCGCGAGGAAGCCGATTCTTATGAGATGGATTATTCAACGCATCCTCCCTATGCAATTATTCGCAGCAGGTGGCTTGCAAGCGAAAATATTGGTTTCATGCAGGATATTGCCCATGCCGTGGATGATCTGTATAACACGGGGGGATTCAGGACAACACTTAAAGAACTGGAAGCTTTTTTTTCGTCTCCGATAGATCTTTATAAAAAAATTATCTTTTATGCAGCGTCAGAATCAGGACGCGAGGATTCATGGGAGCACTACGCGCGTTTGATTATCGGGATTACGAAAGAGCATGTGCCCGATTGTTCAGCATATATTCTCGATTGCCTCAGGTGGGACTGGTGCATCACCGCGAAGCTCCACCATTATCCGCAAACACTCAGGTCGTGGATAACGGATGAAGCGAAGAAAAGGGGATATATTTTTTTTAAAAAAATGAGTGAAAAAAACATGATACGCTACCATGGTTTTACATGCGCCGCCGCGGAACTGAGGACTGCTATTTTCTTTAAACCCGCGACCCGGGAATTTTCCGGCAAGTATTGTGAGGGGAATGAAATGGCCATGGTTCTGAAGGGGAGCGGCAGGATGGTCTTTTTTAATACATGAATGTGCATAAAGGCTGCTGACAACAATGAAAAAAAAGAAGAAAAAGCATATTGACGAATTGATTGAAACATACCGCGGTGACGGCGCGGCGCCCGCGTGTCCCCATTTCGGGGAGTGCGGGGGATGCATGTTTCAGAATATTCCCTATGAGAACCAGCTCCTCCTCAAGAAGGATTATATAAACACAACAATGAACGGCCGTGTTTCAGTTGAAAGCGTCGCGCCTTCAGAACCCTACCGTTACAGGAACAGGATGGACATGGTTACCGCTTTCGGCAGCGCGGGCCTGCGCCAGGCGGGGAGGTACCGTAATGTCGTGGATGTCACGACATGCGCGATCATGCAGGAGAAATCAGACTCTCTGTTTAAAAAGATACGGCCCCTCATCAGGGGTGTCGAGGATTACGATTACCTTGTCCACAAGGGGTATCTCAGGTATGTTGTTCTGCGTCAGGGATATTTCACCGGCGAGGTCATGGCCAATTTTGTAATCAAGTCGGAGGAGGACAGGCTCGGTGAGGTTGTCGAATCCATTCTCCCGGATGCCGATTCCATCTCCATCCTCGTAAGCGACGGCATGGCCGATTTGAGTTTCGGGAGAATAATGCGCGATGTAAAAAAAGGATTCATCGAAGAATCATTCGATGGCATCCGATACCGCATCACCCCGAATTCTTTTTTCCAGTCAAATTCACCCATGGCGCTTTCGGTCTACCGCCGCATGAAACAGGAAGTCGAAGGGGATGTACTGGACCTCTATTCCGGGGTGGGAAGCATATCCCTTTTTGTCGCAGGGGGAGCGCGGCATGTCACCGGGGTTGAAGTTGTCGATGAAGCGGTACGGTCCGCTGACGGCAACAGGGATATGAACGGTATTTCAAATGTCAGTTTTGTATGCGCCGATGTGAAAGAATATCTCCTTGCCCAGAACCGCGTATTTGACACCGTGATCCTCGACCCGCCCAGAAGCGGTATGCATCCCAAGGTACTGAAAGCGGTCGTTGAACAGGCCCCGCAGAAAATTCTCTATCTCTCCTGCAACCCCTCGACGTTCAAAGAGGAGCTTGCCGCTTTTGAGCGTTACGATATTACTTCGTTTGAAGCATTTGATATGTTTCCTCAGACACCTCATCTCGAAACCCTCGCGGTACTGAAAAGAAAGGATTGATGGACGTCATGCCGAATATAGGGGACCACACTAAAGGGTTGGAACGGCGCATTCGTCAGCATGTAATCGGGATTGAGCATATATTTTTTGCGGTCGTCCAGCCCGGCTTTGAAGAGACGGCTGTCCGTGAATTACGTGATATCGGCATTTCACATATCATCGGAACGTTTGATGGCGGGATAGAATTTAAGGGGAAACTCGCAGATTGCTACACAGTGAATATCTGCTCGCGCACTATCACGCGGCTTGTAATGAGGATTGCATCCTTTAAAGCCGACGGTTTCGAAAAACTGCAGAAAAAAATTGCAGGCATCCCCTGGGAGCTGCACCTGTCCGAGGGAACGGCAGTCGATTTTAACATAACTGCGCGCAGCTCACGTCTTTATCATACGGGCCGCATTGAAGAGGAGTGCAGAGACGGGGTCATTTCCCGGCTCATGGAGTACGGCATCAGTGTGCGCGCTCCTGAAGACGATGGCAGACCCGTTCAGGAGATCCTGGTACGGCTTGATAATAACAGCGTGCAGGTGAGCCTGGACTCAAGCGGCGAACTTCTTTTTAAAAGGGGGGAGAAAAAAAGGGTTGTACGCGCACCCCTGCGGGAGACGATAGCCTCGCTGGTCCTCCATGAGGCGGGGCTTCGAAATTATGATGTAGTCCTCGACCCCATGTGCGGGTCCGGGACATTTTCCCTTGAAGCAGCGGGTATTTTTATGCGCAAGTTCCCCGGGCTGGGCCGTACGTTCACCTATATGCAGTGGCCTTCATTCAGGGAAAAGGGGCATGAATATCTGAAACGCCGGTTATCAGAAGAGTTGGACCCGCAGATGGGAGGGAAGCGTATTATTGCTTCTGACAACGATCAGCGCGCTGTTGATGCGGCAGAGGGGAACATAAAAGATGCGGGGTTGGATTCCCTGATCACGGTGAGGCGGGGGGATTTTTTCATGGACCCCGCACCGGTCGCCAATGGGGGGAGATGCCTCATCGTTCTCAACCCACCTTATGGCGTGCGACTGAAAATAAATGCTGATGCAATATATCGCAACATAGGACGAGTTATACGAAAAAATTACAGGGGCTGGGGCTACGCGATCGTGACACCGGGGGTTGAATATGAAAAAATATTGTCCCTTCCGTATGACAGAAAGGTACTCTTTATGAACGGAGGGATAAAGGTGGCTGCGATATTCAAAGACGCCTGATTAAATCTTACCGCTCGAGACGAGTGACGCAAAGTGGCGGTACGAACGGTCGTAGGTCCTTTCCGCTTGAGCAGGGAAAAAACACGCCGGCAGTTCCTGCGACCTTCGATGATACTGGAGACATTCACAGCAGAGGCCCTTCCGCGAACAGGGTTGGTAGGTGCAGTTGCAGTCCTTGAGGTTTCTATCCTTTTTGCAATCCATTGGTTTTCTTATTTTTCCTCTTCGAAGTGATTAAAATTGAGCAGGCCCATGTTCAGGATCTCTTTCAGGGTAAAAAACGAGTACATAATGTTTTGGGCGAGAAAAACGAAATTGATTGTGTTGATCGTATCGTCTTCAGTATGGTAGTTTTTGTTCCGGTAAAATCCAGTGTCGCATAACATAATGCCGGGGTACCCGTTCTTAACGAAGGATGCATGATCTGACAGCGCTATGCCCGGGATCGACGCAGGACCGACAATATCGAATATTTTATTTTTTGCATGGCTATTGTATATTTTTTTCCAGAGATAGGTATACTGGCATGACGAGGGGAGCGAGACAACGGTCAGGAAGTTGCCTGTTTTCGGCGCTTTCATGCGGATTTCGTGCGGCGGAAATTCCTGTTCGATTTTTTTCCACCCGAATCCGATCATTTCAAGGCACACCATGAGGACGATGTTATCTTTTCTTTTTTTGCAGAGCGTGGCATAATGCATACTCCCCATCAGTTCGGTGTCGAAAAATGGGGGCTCTTCCAGTGTGAAGGCGACGAAACGTATGGTTTTTTTGAATTTGAAATGCGACAGGAGCCGATAGATTTCGAGGAGTCCGGCAATCGCAGACCCGTTGTCATCGGCGCCCGGGGTGCCTTCAATGGTATCGTAGTGCGCCCCGAGTACCACGATTTCATCCGGATTTTCAAATCCCGGAATTTCTACGATGATATTGGCGACTTCTTTTTTATTCACAACGTATATATCTTCATAGGGCTGGTGACCGAAACGCACAAAATAATTATTGATGAATTCACGAGTCCGCTGGAGGTTCTCATACTTTCTTAGAGTTCTTTCGCCGAGTTCTACGGAAAGAAAAGTCAGGATATCGAGCGCGTTGCGTTCGACATTTCTTCTTTCTTTCACATTTTCTGAAAAAAATTTTGAAAACATATCAAATATTCATCCTGATACCAATATCAGGTACATACTGAATACAGCAAATATTTTTTCAAGGTTTTTTTAATGTTTAAGTCTTGACTTTGGTATTAATAACGCATAAAGTAAATTCGAAATTTTTTATGGGTTTGTTTATTGAATGATGACCATAAAACAGGATCTGTGAGGTGTAGTATGGAAATTTTTGATGGATTTATATCAGCCATTGCGACCGAGTTCAAGCTTAAATTTACCAAAGACAATGAAGGGAGTTATTCCACAACCATCGAATTTGAAAACGACAGGTCCCAGCAGGTCCTTGTTACCCTTACACGGGACGAATCCGGGGACCGGATCATTAATTATTATTCTGTCATCGGACATTTGAAAAAGGACCTCTGCGCGCTTTACAAGTATTCGCTGCAGTTGAATACGACATTTACTTATGGAGGCATCGCCCTGCTTGATGACACCCTCATTCTCAGGAATTCTATTCTCCTTGAGGATTGCGACCCTATCAATTTTATGAAATCCCTTGTATATATTGCGGCCAAGGCCGATGAGCTTGAGGAATTGATGAGCTCAAATGATGTTCATTGATTGACCGCCGCAGGCACTGTGAATTTTTTATAGATGTAGTTAAGCCTGTTTTTCAATGTCTGGTTGTAGAGTTTATTGGCACGGGTCGCTCTCCTGAATGTCCACTTGTCAGAAAAGGACGACAGACTATCGTATAACTGCCAGGTATAATAAAAGTTCATTCCGTCCAGTTTAGTCAATGCTTCAATCTGTTCACTGCTTATCCAATTATCCCGCAATTCCTGCTGGATAAGCTGAATATCGACCTGCATTTTCGCTACCCGCGAATATTCAAGAATGGTTTTGATATCGTCTTCAGGAATTTTCAAACTTGGCTTTCTCAGAAATTCCCTGAATGTAAAGGCGTTTTTTGAGGATCGGTTTTGAATTTTTTCTATTATTGAACTGTCTATTCCCTTGTCGGCGAGTTTCACTGCTACCTCAGCGGTTACAGCATAAGGGACCGGGGTGTATACCCGCTGCTGGAAAACATTCTGAAAGAAAAAAAGGGCAATAAAGCTTATAATAAGTGAAATGACCGGGGTCGTTACCCATCCTGAGGCGATTTTCCCGAGCATTTTAAAATTCAGGCCCTTCCCGCCATTCAGGAGCCCGATCCCGATGATAGATCCGATGATTGCCTGAGTGCTCGACACAGGGACAAGGGGGATAGTGGGGAGGTTATAATGAATGAGGATGCCTTCAAGCCATTCTGATGAGAAAAGAAACATGACAATTGCTGTTGATAAAACAGTGACGAGGGCGGCTTCGGGATTGAGTTTGAATAAATTTTTTCCTACTGTTTCCATTATTTTTTGCGAATGTGTAAAAACCCCGACGGCAATCGCAATACCCCCAAAAATGCAGAGCTGTTCCGCACTGGTCAGCAGGATAAAACCAAAGTCAAGGGGCTTAAAAGGGATGATAGGAACGAATACTCCCATGACATTCGCAACATTGTTTGCGCCAAGGGAATAAGATCCGAATGCCCCGACTATTATAAGCCCAGCCCTGTTATAAAAATCCCATTTTAGCAGATGTATTTTTGCGTAATTCAGCAGCGTTTTTAAAATTTTGTAGAAAACCGCAGAAAATAATCCGGCAAGGAGGGGGGAGAAAATCCATGATGCAAAAATTTTCATGAATGAATTGTAATCGGTGATGGCCCCGGAGAAGTAGTTCCAGCCTACAATGGCCCCGACAATCGCCTGTGATGTCGATACAGGTAGTTCCATGGCGGTCATCCACGAAACGGTTACAGCGGCAGCAAGTGCGGCGATAAAACAGCCGGCGATTTCGTTGATTGAGCCGAGTTCTCCCAGGGTTTTTGAAGCCCCGGCCCCTGAAATACCTGCGCCAAGGATAATGCATATGCTCGAGATGATGGCGGTAGTCCTGAATTTTAACATTTTTGAACCGACCGCTGAACCGAACACATTTGCCGCATCGTTGGCGCCGAGCGACCACCCGAGGAATAAACCGCTTGAAAGAAAAATAATTATCAGCATTGACGATTCCTTAAGAAATGCGTTTGATCGTCGCGATTGACAGCCTGTTGGCAACATCTTCGGCGTTATCTGCCAGCAGGTCAATGTGCTTTGCAAAAAACCGCAGGTGCATTTTTCTGCTGAGCTCAATATCCATTGAAAAAATCTGGCGAAGGATGCGTTCAGTCAGGGTGTCAGCATCCTTTTCGTAAAATTTCACGAGGTGAAGATGGTTTTTTACCGAATTGATTTCATAGAAATATGCGCGTACCCCGCTTACCAGTTCTTCAACGGATTTTAATACCGGCTCCGTAAGCTCCAGAAATTGGTTTTTAATCTCGTCCGGGAGGTACGGTTTTTCAATGGAAAAATCCATCATGATTGATTTTGCGCGGTCTATGATCGAGTCCATACTTTCCAGAATACCGAGAACATCCCCCCGCGATTCAGGGATGAGCGTCTGAATGTAGAGCTGGGACTCAATATCTTTACGAATGCTGTCAGCTTTACCTTCTGATTCGCGGATAAGCTTAAGGCGGTATTCGAATTCATCCAGCCTTCCTTCAATATAAAGTTTGACGCCTTCCCGGAGATGAAGATTTGCCTGGACAATCAGGTCAATGAAGTTATCGATCTTCATGACAAGATCTTGGGTTTTTTGAAAAATAGAGATCATTCAGTATGTCCTTTGTTGCAATATTTTTATCTGTTCAGTAATTTTTATTATATATGTACTTGCATAATTATGCTCAATAGTGGCCCACTGAAACCCCGAAGAGGGGTACTCGAAAATAAAAGCGACGGTCGTGCGTCGCTTTTATTTCTTTCGAATTTCTAAATTCTATTTTTCCTTAACGAGATAACTTTCCTCATATCTCGGCATTGTCTGCACTTCGTTTAACCTCATCGCGGCCGACTTGAGAGTCCGGAACGTGCCGATTTTCAGCCTGTAATATGATTTTCCATTAATTCTTGTTGTGTCGACGTAGGCGTCCATTTTTTTTGATTTTAATTCAGTAAGTTCGTGGGAGGCTTTTGATTTTGAAT
>JBFZEZ010000113.1:0-8547 GCA_041306585.1 Spirochaetota bacterium
TCGAGCAGTATCTCGATAACGATGTCAAGTTTTATGCCGGCTTTATCAAGGGCCTCATGGAGGGCTTTTGCCTGCTCATAATTTCGGGGAAAACCGTCGAGTAGCCATCCATTTTTACAATCGTCCTGCTTCAGCCTGTCCAGGATCATCGGGATCGTGATATTATCCGGCACCAGTTCACCGCGATCGATAAATTCTTTCGCCTTTTTCCCCAGTTCACTTCCTTTTTTAATGTTCTCCCTGAAGATGACGCCTGATTCGATATGGGAGATATTGTATTTTTTCTGCACAACTGCCCCCTGTGTCCCTTTGCCGCTGCCATTCGGCCCGAAAATAAGAATGTTCATAAATACACCTCGTTGATATCAAAATTGCTGACTTTTTTAAGAAGTCCCAAAGTCCCTGCGTTGTACGCCTGGATGAATATTGGGATTATGTTATTAAAACAAATGTGTAATTTCTCACATCATATGTAAAGAAAGTTTTGTGGGAATTAACATTTTATTGGCCTGTTCGTAGAGACGCAAAATTTTGCGTCTCTACGAACATGTATCGAGACATGTTTTCGAGGTGTGTAATTAATTAAAGGCTTTTCTTTAGAGCAATCATGTCGATGCCATTGGAAGTATTGGCACTTGAGAGTTTATCGCCTACCAGATAGAAAAAACCATTTTCTTCATCAAGCACGGTGGCATAAGCCTCAACAAGGTTTTCCTCTGCGGAAAATGCAGTGCTGCCGTTTGGGTTGTAGACAACGGTCTGGCATTTTTTAGAAGTGAATTCACGGAGTCCTGTTGGAGGAACGGGAATAATGATATATTTTCCTATGTTGATTGTGGTGAATACCCTATTTTGACCATCAACATGAATGCTTACGGCTTTGTTATAACTCAATTTTCCCGAGCCAACGGTCTTCGACCATACTTCTTTCCCCTTTTGATCGTATTTGATGGTAAGTGCGACTTCGTTTATTCCAAGAAAGGTATTGGCGGCAACATATACATGGCCATCAGAACCAACTGTAATATCAACACCTTCGTCGTTTTCATTATTGCTTGAATTATAGACGGTACCCCATGCAAAGGAACCCTTAGACGAAAATTTGATGGTGACAACATCAATATCTTCAAACTTGTTTCCTCCATGAAATATATAAGTGTGTCCGGTGATGTAAATATTATCTGAACTGTCAAGGGCCATTCCAGCAATATTGTGGATATTTTTGCTGCTAATATTGTCATTAACAAGCCTGGTAAGCCTGGTTTTGTTCCCATTACTGGTAAACTTGATAATGCTGACATATGTATTGGTGAAATTATCCGGCATAAATTCAAACTCAGTGGCGGCAATAATTATATTTTCAGATGAATCGAGCGCTATCTTGTATGCGCATGCAGAATTACCACCAAGATCATCTTCATCGCTCCATAGCTGATTTCCATCTTTGTCATATGCAATAGTAAGTACTCGTGTATTGAAGTTCTCCCCAATTGATTGCCCTGTTATGTAAATAGACCCATTCGAATCAACAACAAATCCCGCAGGAGAATCCTGATTATTCCCGGTACCATTGTAGGTTCTGTACCAAAGCATAGTGCCTCTGGAATTATATTTAATAACAAGATAATCATTATCACGATTGCCAAAAATTGGAGAAGTTTCTCCAAGACTGGTACCCAGTACATACACGTCCCTATCAGGACCGATGGTAATGGCGGTCCCTTTATCAGCAGCTTTTGTTCCGGAAGTGAATTTCCGCGCGAATTTCGCGATCCACTGTTGTTCACCGGAAGCGTTATACTTAATGGTAACAACATGTTTGCTGTTATCGTCATACTTATTATTTTTTTCCAGACTTTCATATCCTGTCACATAAACATTATTTTCTGAATCAACAGTTGTGGCAAGAGCCTCGTCGATATACCCTGCGGAACCTGCGTAAGTTTTAGACCACACAGCCTCTCCGCTGTCGCAGGAAGACATAACACATAACACGGCAATACTAGCAAATAATGCCGATTTGAACGATAGATTTTTGACTTTCATTGTATTAGCTCCATAAAATAATTTATTTATAGCGGGTAACGATTCAATTAAACTACTTATGTCATTTCAAAACCCGCCTTCGCGGGAATGAAATGACATGGTTAAAACATTCGGTACATGCTATAATTTTAAAGAAAGACACTATGTTGACATCATTGTCCAATGTCAACATATTTGTATAAAAAAAATAAATATACAAAAACGATCATTACGGACGGTTTTTTATTTTTTACTCTAACTAATATAGTAAGAGGCCGCAAACCAGAGGAGAAATCAACTCACCCTCAACTAGCGGCGAGTCCCTCTCTTTAAAAAAGAGAGGGACTCCTTGTGAAGATAATTAATGACTTATACATAATCTTAGCCATCATGAATTCTCAGGAATTCCCCCTGAAAATCGGGTACTTACTAGTTATACACACCCCTCCTATTTTTTTCTTGACGAAATACATAATATATATAATTTCTTTAATGAGACATAACAATGGCTATTATTCAAAAATATAATGCAATAAAAAATGAAATCGAAGAGACGCTTCGTTCTATCGGCAGGCCGGAAGGCTCAGTAAAAATTGTTGCCATAACTAAAACACACCCGGTTGAGGTTATCCAGGAAGCCCTTCGCTGCGGCATCACGATATTCGGCGAAAACAAGGTCCAGGAAGCAAAAACAAAATTTCCCCACATTGCCGGGACTGCCGAGTTCCATCTCGTGGGCCATCTGCAATCCAACAAGGCGAAAGATGCGGTAAAAATGTTCGACTTCATACACTCCATAGACAAAATCGAAACAGCTATAAAAATTGATAATGAAGCAGAAAAAATAAACAAGATACAGAAAATTCTGGTGCAGGTGAACAGCTCTCAAGAAGAGAGAAAAAGCGGCATTCAGCCCGATGATACAGTCAACTTTATAAAAAAAATTGCCGATCTTAAACATATCGCGGTTCTCGGTCTCATGACCATGGGGCCTCTAACGAACGATGAGAACGAAATTCGCCGTTGCTTTCGATTGACGCGCGGCCTTCTCGATGATATTAACCGGACCCTCGGCCTACATTTGAATGACCTCTCCATGGGGATGTCTTCGGATTACCGCATTGCCGTTCTGGAAGGGGCCACCATCGTCAGGGTCGGTACAGCATTATTTGGAGAAAGGGATTATGAGTCTGATTATTAACAAAAAAATCGGTTTTATTGGCGCCGGGAATATGGGACAGGCTATAATCGCCAGGCTGAGCAGCGCATTCCATGCAGACGCCCTCCTGGCCTATGATATCGATCCGGAGAAGACGTCCAACCTGCAGGCACATTACAAGATCACCGCATGTAAGGACTTAACGGCCATCATCAAAGAATCGGATATCGTTGTCCTTGCCGTCAAACCGGACACAATTGTAAAAGTATTGACATCCATTAAAGACCTCATCAAACCAAAACAGATAATAGTGTCAATAGCAGCCGGTATTTCCATCAAAAAAATGGAAGATGCGATCGGCCCGGAACATAAAATTATAAGGGGGATGCCCAACACCCCTGCCATGATCGGCGAAGGAATGACCGTACTTTCCCCTAACGAAAAAACCGACATTGACTCGGTTAAAATAATTGAATTAATTTTTTCTAAAATCGGAAAAGTGCTTGTGTTACCTGAAAAATTAATGGATGCAGTTACTGGTCTTTCCGGTAGCGGACCCGCATATGTGTATACCTTCATACAAGCTTTAACCGACGGCGGGGTGAAAATGGGATTGCCCAGGGACAAATCTCTTATCCTGGCAGCTCAAACGGTCATAGGCTCTGCTCGAATGGTCCTTGAAAGCGGTGAAGACCCCATAACTCTCAGGGGAAAAGTGACTTCCCCGGGGGGGACCACCATTCAAGCCGTGCACGTGCTTGAACGCTCCGGATTTTCTGGAATTGTTATTGACGCTGTTGAATCTGCAAGTGTAAAATCAAAAGAACTAGGAGAGAAATGATGCTTGAATGGCTACCTCTCAACAATTATCAAATGAGGGAAATAAGGGGTTATACCAAGATAGCCCTTGTAATAGTGAGCATAGTAATAATTCTGGGAAATATCATCACCGCAATAGTCCGCGAGAGAGTGGTTGTCAACCAGGAAAGCTATGTGATCAAGGAAGGCTTCCCCCTCTTTATCTCGCAATATGATTACATGCATTTTATTAAGGACTACCCCTACGAACCGGGGGTCAAATTGATCATCCATCGCATGGGCCGGGGGGAATCATACTGGGACATTACCAACCGCTATAATATCACTATCGATACCCTGATAGCTGCGAACCCTTATCTCTCCAACCTCGTCGCACAGGAGGATACCGAGGTCGTTGTACCCGGGAAAGACGGGGTGCTCATGGCATTCGATAACTTCTTCGACGTGGTCCGCATGTCGCACAGGCTCAATTATACAAAACAAATCAAGGCCCGCTATTTGCCGACTATATTCAAAATCTATTCAACTGATGACATCCGCCTTGCTTTTTTCGAAGAGAAAAAACCTGTTATCATAAACATCGCCCTTGAACGCCTCTATCGTCAAAAAAATATATTCCAATCGCCAATCTACGGGTATTTCACCTCGCTCTTCGGCGACAGGATCGACCCGATCTGGAGCAGCACCTCTTTTCATAACGGCGTCGATATCCGGGCCACCATGAACGCAAAAATCAAACCTGCACGCGACGGCATGGTCTTATTCACCGGATGGCGCGCAGGATACGGCAAAACCATAGTCATTCAACATTATGACGGCTATTCAACCCTGTACGGCCACTGCAATTCCATCAAGGTGGAACCGGGAGAGTGGGTCACCAAGGATTCAATAATCGGCCATGTCGGTTCAACCGGACGATCGACCGGGCCGCACCTTCACTTTACACTGATGAGACATGGTGAATACCTGAATCCACTTTTCCAGATTTGGTAGGATTGTTAAATATACTTAAAATATGCTGACATTCCTCACCATAAATATCTTTTAAAAAGCCCCCCGCCCCGGAGCTATTCATTATTTCAGCTCATCCACCCCTTTGCGGATATTCTCCTTACGGCGAAATGCCTCAGCCTCCTCTCCGAATGTTTCATCCTGCAACGATTTAATCTTCTCCGCTTTTTGTTCCCTGGTCAGATTTGGATCATTGTGTACCTTCATTTCGGCCCTGAAGTATTCAGATTCAGTTTCCTTCTCGCTTTTCAGCTGCCTGTCGACTTCTTCAAGACGCTGAACCACGTCAGAGGAGAAAAGTTTTTCACGAATCTCACGCACCTTTTGGTTGCGGCCGGATTCGCCCATCTCCTTCATATCCTTGTTATATATATCGAGCTGCTCCTTATAGCGGGTATATGACTGAGGGACCTCCTCTACGGCATCTGCCTCATCCCCCCACATATCCTGGTTGAGTTTTTGTATCCTCTTGATTTTCTCATCCCCGTACAGCGAATCATCGTTGATAATCATGGAGCGCCTGATAGGATATTCCTTTGATTTTATTTCAGCCCCGAATAAGGCATCGGCAATTTCATCACCAAAAAATTCACGCCGATATTCCTGGACCTTGTGCAGCATATCGATTGCTTCGTCCCCGCTTTCGGGTGAACCCCACCTGGCAAGTTTTTCGGCCATTGTTTTTTCATATTCAAGAAATTTTTTATAAATAGCGAAAAGCTTTTCAGCTTCTTCTGCAGGCATAATTGAAACGAGATAATCATGTACCGCAACCAGATGATTATCGAATTCAAGGTCTTTGAATTTTTCTTCAAGAAATTTAAAATATTTCACAGTATAAGGGTTTATCAGGTCTTTAGAAAAAAGATCCCTTGCATTTTCATCGGTAAAATCAACATTCGACATGGCCAGATTAATATCTTTGATTTTTATACGTGAATTTTTATCGAACACAAAAGATCGTTCCATCGGAAGACGCCAGGGAATAAAAACAATAATCAATAGCACAATAAATACAGAAGCAAGAATATAAAAAATTTTCTTCTTATTCATAATATTTCTCCACACATTAACAGGAATCAACATAAAGTACAATATCAAAATCAGCGGGGATATACTCCTCCCCCTGAACATCATCAGTTACAACACATCACAATAATTACAATAAAAAAAAGGACATCTGCCGATGTCCCTTCTTATTTTTTATTGATTTGCTATTTCGTAAATACTGAATTAAAATCCCATCTTTTGCAGCTCTTCCACCATGTCGACATAAAAATTCGGCGCGCTAAATCCCGGGGTTACCCCGAAGAAATGTCCAACTGCATTAAAGTGAGAAACGCCGCCGCTCCACCATGCGCCGGAAATAACGCCCCTGAAATTCCCCCATTTCGCCGATTCAACGGGAACACATCCGTCATTGTCTCCCTCGACCAGCTTTATATATGCCCATGTTGGCTGCAGAAAAGGGTCACCAACGATAAATTTCATTTTCCCGGCCCAGCTCTGGTAATAGACGCCGTCTTTGTCGGGTGTATTCGGATTAAATGTTTCGGTCATGTATTTGTGCGACATCCATTTCAGGGCTGTGATTACGTCATTGGAATCATCACCGTAATAGAAAATTTTCCCAAAGATATTTATGGCGGCAGCTAGTAATTCTTGAGCGACCATAGGTACATACCCGAGTCCTGCGTCAATGATCTTGGAACCGTGGTTGACCCCTGATACCATGGAAAGTGATTTAACAAGCTCATAACCGTAAATCCTTTTTCCTGGTTTATAACGGTCTGTACTAGGAAGGATCGCACTGCAGTTTGATATTAAATATCGCGCGTCAAGCGCTCCCTGTGAATGTGCTATTAAATTAAATTTTTCATAACCATAAATGGCCCGTAGATTAAGAAGTTCCTTGAAAACCTCCTCTCCCCTGAATGCGTGGGATTGAAAACAATTTTGATTAGCAACAAACACTTCGGCGCCTTTGTCCCTCAATTCACCGACAATCCCCCACCAGTAATCAATGCCGAGCAGGTTTTTGTCTTTCACGGCAATCCCATGAACCATAACAAAAGGATATTTGGTTTTACATGTTGAAGAATAATTATTGTTACCGGCAAGAATTACAACTGGAAAAGAAAGACACACAACGAGAACCATTACAAACATCTTCCTGTTCATATTTCCTCTCCACAAAAACTTTTATAAAAAATGTTATATCAAGTTAGTATGTGCTCAAAAATTGGTTGGCTATATCACTTCCTCCCGGCTGATTGTGCGCTGAGAGTAAAATACCCAGATAATTTTTGAGAAATTATTTGTTTACATTTACAAATAAACATGCAGCAAAATTATTGTCAAGATTAAAAAGTCCAGCTGGCCGGAATTTTTTTATTATTTTTTAATAAAGTTTTTCATTAATAAAATATAAAAAAGGACATCGTCAGATGTCCCTTCATAATATTATTTGGCTTTATATGGCAATACTAAATCAAAAACCCTTGTTTCTAAGCTCCTCAACCATGTCGACATAGAACCTGGGCGCGTTGAACCCCGGGGTTATCCCGAAGAGATGCCCGATTTCATTCCAGTGTGAAACCCCACCACACCACCATGCGCCTGAAACGACCCCCCTGAATCTTCCCCATTTTGCAGATTCCACAGGGACCAATCCGTCATTGTCCCCCTGTATCAACTTAATGAATGCCCATGATGGCTGCAGGACCAGTTCAGCTGTGATAAATTTTATTTTTCCAGCCCAGCTCTGGTAATAGATACCGCTTTTATCTGGTGTATTCGGATTAAAAACTTCGGTCATGTATTTATGCGAAAGCCATTTAAAGGAAGTAAGGCTGTCAGATGAATTTTCACCGTAGTAAAAAATTTTTGCGAAAATATTGATGACGGCAGTTGTCAATTTTCGAGCAAACTGCGGGATAATCCCAAGCATCACATCGGCAATTTTTGTACCGTGGTTGACGCCCGACACCATGGAAAGCGATTGGACCATCTCATAACCGTAAATCCTTTTTCCCGGTTTATAGCGGTCTGTACTAGGGAGGATCGCACTGCAGTTTGATATTAAATATCG
Organism: Spirochaetota bacterium; assembly: GCA_041306585.1. Taxonomy (GTDB): domain Bacteria; phylum Spirochaetota; class UBA4802; order UBA4802; family UBA5550; genus JBFZEZ01. The sequence goes on from JBFZEZ010000113.1 coordinate 8,106, forward strand.
CGAGTCAAGCGCCCCCTGTGAATGTGCGATTAAATTAAATTTCTCATGACCGTATATAGCGCGGAGATTGAGAAGTTCCTTGAACAATTCCTCCCCCCTGTATGCATGGGACTGAAAACAATGCTGATCAGAAATAAACACTTCAGCGCCTTTATCCCTCAATTCACTGACGATTCCCCACCAGTAATCAATGCCGAGCATGTTCTTGTCTTTCATGGCAATGCCATGCACCATGACAAAAGGATATTTGGTTTTACATGTTGAAGAATCATTATTGTTACCGGCAAGAATTACAACTGGAAAAGAAAGACACGCAACGAGAACCATTACAAACATCTTCCTGTTCATATTTTCTCTCCACAAAAAATTTTATAAAAAATATTATATCAAGTTAGTATGTGCTCAAAAATTGGTTGGCTATATCACTTCCTCCCGGCTGATT
>JBFZEZ010000114.1:0-7001 GCA_041306585.1 Spirochaetota bacterium
ACGCAACAATTGCCGAGATAACACTCACCTATTCCAAACCTGTAACAGGTGCGAACCTGCCGGAAAACTACAAGCTTACCGGGGCAGGATCAGGATCGCTTCAAATAGCATCTGTCACCCAAATAGACGAAACCAACTACACCCTCGAACTGGTTGGGACGCCGGTGGATGGAGATATCAACATTGCTATTGACAATGTTGCAGATACTCTTGGAAACCCGTTAGCCGGGAGCCCCCTTCTCTTCCATGCCGACGTAACCATGCCATTAATTACTTCAATAAATCCGGACGAGGGAAACACAATCAACAGCATGACAACCGCCTTCCATGTCGAATTCTCTGAAGAAATCATCAGCGGGGACAACATCGCGAATTACATTCTGACCGGGGCCGGACTCGGCACACTTAAGTTCGATTCAGTAGTACGCGGGCTCGGAAACATGTATGATATCATCCTCAGCGGGAGACCGGGTATGGGGACATTACAACTTGAAATAAAAGGTATAGAAGACCTTGCAGCCAATCGCCTTGCCGGGCCTTCTGTATTCTCATATAACGCAGACGGTGTTCTCCCGTTTCTTTCACAAGTTACACCGCCTTCGGGAAGCAAGATAAATGGTACATTCGCCCAGGCTGATATCACTTTCTCTGAGGATGTTGCAAACGCAGATGTTCCAGAAAATTATATTATAAGCGGAACAGGGGCCGGCACCCTTGCAATCACCAGCATATCGCCACTATCAGGGACACAATACCAGATATTTTTCAGCGGATCAGCGGTACATGGAAATATCGGGATAACATTGCTGAATATAACTGACGCTGCAGGGAACAACCTCACCGGCGGAACAATCAACTATACGCGGGATTTACTGCCGCCAAGCATCAGCATGACCCAACCAGCTGACGGAGCTAAAGTAAAACAGGGGCAATTTCCTCTAAGCCTGGTCGTACATTTCTCCGAGCCTGTCGCCAATGGAAAAACCGTATCCAATTATCTTCTGAGCGGATCAGGAGCAGCTGGCCTCAGAGTCGGGACCGTGCTCGACGATAGCTCAGATAACACCCGATTTATTGTAATCATAGGCGGCGCCACCCCAGCGGTAGGGAGCACATTATCCATTACTACCCGCAACATAAAGGATGCTGACGGGAATACAATGGGGCCGATCGTTGTTACTCTGTATATTATAGCGAATTAAAGAACCTCTTGCGATTCTTGAACGCGTAGAGATGCAAGACATTGCGTCTCTACGCGTTTTTTTTGGATATAAAAAAAATTTTAATTGCAATGTATGTAAAATTGTATGACCTTGATTCCAAGGTAGAAGATACATGCAAATAAGCGATATCATTCAATCTGATCATGATAGGCTTTTCATAGTAGATTACGAATGTTTTATTATTTTCACGGGTGACACGCTTGATGATGATAAACCATTCATTCGCATAGGCAACTGGATCAACCTACCGGTCGACATCATCCCATTTATCGAAAACATCATCATCACCGATGGAATCATTGGAATTCCTTCGTATGAACAGTTCAATATTGATGTCAGATACCTTTCCAGCAACCGTTACATCGGCAGCAAGCATATTATAAAACGTTTCCTCGATTACCAGAAGATGTTCGGAATCGACTTGACCAATGTCACTGTGGTTGATATTGAAAAGGACATTCCGGAACTCTCAAAAGAAAAAAATATATCGAAAAAAAATCACTTCATCGGCGTATTTTATCGCGACGGGAATTATAAGACTGTTCACAACAACAAAACCATAATCGATTTGAACCAGCTGAATGTGAACGGCATACATTTCACTTCCCTGCAGGACAGGCTCTCCAAAAATTCCAGACTCATCAGCAGATACAGCGGTGCGGGCCTCGTGGTGATAGAAGACAACCCGCTTTTTTACTGTAATAAAAATTTTGTTTCATACCTCTTCCCCAATAATTATTTCAGTGCTTTTTCGCTCTTGGGGATCGACCCTGAAAAAATCCGTGAGATCATATTTCCATCGACAAATATGCTGAATATATCAAAATTTCTGAAATGGAAAAACGGGAAAAGCGGGAGAATTTCGATGTTTTCCGACCACGCGGATCATATTGAACTCCTGAAAAATCTTTTTTCTTCAACCAGGATAACCGAAAAATTGTTCTCAAATCTAAAAACTGAAAATGCTTATGGATGCGAAGTTCAAACCTACCCGGGAACTTTCAATGTAAAAATAAACTATAAACCCGAAAACCCGACCGTGAAACCGGTCAGCATAGCGTTCATAAAAGGAAGTACCGGCGTAAAAAAAATAATCACGGACAAAGTCGATGCCATGGTTGTGACCTATTCAATCTTTGAAGACATCAACCTCCTTTTACGCTCATCGAAAATACCAGTTGCGGTGATCGATGACGGCAGCAACAACGTATCCAGGATCAATCCGGCATCAACGGTTATTATCAGGCAGGGGATACAATACGATTTTCGAAAACATGATGGCATCAGCAGCCTCTATGCGCTGAGCGGCATTTCAGAAAACACCATCCCGGTCCTGATAGAGAAAACAGAAGACTTCATGGAAAACATGAACAGTTTGTTGGCGGGAAATCCGTCTGATTTCGATTCATATGCAAACCTATATAACAGCGCCTCCATAATCAAGGCGCATATCCTTGTTTCAAAAAACAGGAAGATATCAGCGGCCCTCCACGCGTTTCATTCAGCAATTCTGGAAAAAATTGATTATTCAATACTATTCAAGGACCCTTCACGATTTAAAATAATTCTCAATATATTCGATGAGACCATCATTCAATCCATTGCGCGGATTGAAGAGCTCTCCTTTAACAAAGAAATACTCCTTGACGAAATAAATGAATCAGACATCGAACATCACATTGCCGGATCTTCCGATCTCATCGACCTCTATTTCAGGATAATCAACGACAGGAAACGCCTTCGAAATCTGCTCGACATCTACATCAACCGGTCGGATATATTCTCAAAAAAATCAGGGGAAATCGCGCTCCTCAAAAAATCGATACAGGAAAGGAAAGATCTCTACCTGGATCCCAAAATACGGACTGAAAATTTTATTGCTGGACTTGAACGGCTTAAGCGCGGCATCGGAGTTAAAAATCTCAGATCTTTCACAGCACGTTTAGGAAGGTGGTATTCTTCTCTTAGGACCCCGTACAGGGCAGCAGTACTTATCGCACCATTCCTGATCCCGTTGTTGATGATAATGATTTTTTTCCTGATCCACCCGAAAAGCGAACCCCTTACCGATCGTGATGTTATCACAAAAAATATCAGCTCCAAACCATTGGAAGAAAAACAGAAATATCTCACCAGCATCGACAATTCCATAGAAATCGGAGCGAATTACATTTTTGAATATGCCAACAAAGTAGCAATTAAAAACGGATACCGCCCGATAATGAATTACAATATAAGATTTAAAAATCCGAACTGGATCTATCCCCAAAATATATTCATCATGCTTGATGGGGAAAAAATCACCGTCCGCGAAGGGGACACCATCTGGGAACTCGCGCGTTTAAAGCTCGTTGAAATGACTATAAAGTTCAACAAGACAATTAAAAAAATTAAAAGCTCAGAACCGGCCGAGCATGCCAGGCTCACAAAAGAAGCCAAAAGTTATGCGTTTGCCAAAGAACACTTTGATATAATCGATACGCTTGTAAAAACAACCAAAGATAATGCCGATAAAAGATAAAAAATATTATTATATTGAACCTGTTGAAATAGAGATTTACCTTAAAAAAGCAGGGAAAGTCCGCACGATTATAAAGGATCTTCCCATAGAACTGATTGATGTTGAGCCTATAAATGAAAAAAGCAGATTGATATTTGATCATTTCAAAAAAGCCGGTGAACCGATTGACCTCATGGAATTACAGAACAATTTCCCGGAATTCATTAAAATCATTTATAACTCATATTATCAGAACATGGACCTGTTTGAAAAATTGAGCATACATTTCAGGTCCGGTTTAACAGGCAGCATCGATTCCTTGAGGATGTCGATTTACTTTACCGAGCTCCTCATCAAATACGAACCAACAATAGCATCATCAAAGTATATCGGCGATTTTCAGACATATAACCTTAATTATCTCATTGTAAAATTAAATGAGTTGAACGAGCAATTCCTTCTCGAAGATTCCACTGTTTCCTACCTTATAAAAAGAAGAAACTTCGCATACAAGGACATGGAGCCCGACAAGGAATTTGATAAACTGGTCGAACTGTGGGAATACAACATCAAAGAAAAATTTTATTAATAAAAAAAAGGGGCGTTTATGAACGTCCCTTTTTCATACCAGGATGGAATAAATTTATTCCGCAGCTTCGAAAAGCGAATCCTTAATTGAAGCGATTTCCCCATTATCGAGACCGACAAAAATATCGTTCCCAATGCACGCTGCTGAAGTCTTTATCCTCCCGCCGAAATTATGGTTCCACAGGACAGCGCCAGTAGCCGGATCAAGAGAATATAACATGGTTCCGCCGCCTATGAGTATACCACCTGACCTGGCAATAGATGGAGAGGTGACAACTCTTGATCCCGTTTCAAATCTCCATACTTGTTTTCCGCTCCCAGCTGCAATGGCATAGATCCTGCCGTCGCTTGATCCAACGATTATATTCCCCCCCGCCTTGACAGGGGATGCGAGAATGGAATCATCGGTCTTGAATTTCCACACGAGCCTGCCGCTTCCGGCACTGACCGCAAAAACGGAACCGCTGTAGCAGCCGACATAGACGGTGTTGTTCTCAACCAGTGGAGTCGAAGAAACCATCCTGCTGTCGGTCCTGAAATCCCAGTCAATGGAACCCTTCTTCGTTGAGATTGCGTAAATATTCCGGTCTTCAGCCCCGATATACAGTGTCCCGCTTTTATAAGCCGGCGAACTGTAAATGCCGGTTTCGATATCCGTCTGCCAGAGCTCCTTCCCGTCGCCTGCAAACGCATACACCCTACCTAAACTTGTCGCGAGGTAAATCTTATTGTCGCCGATTACCGGCTGCGCGCCGAAAAGGAGTGAACCGATAAGTTTCTTTTTCCAGTGGATCTGTCCATCCGTTATGCCTACAGCATAAAAATCACCGCTATTTGACACAACAAAAACTTTGCCGTTATGCACGACCGGGGTTGATTCAATACGCCGCTGGAGGTCGACCCTCCAAAGCATTTTCCCGGCGCGATTCATAGAAACAAGGAACCCGTCAGATGTGGTTGTAATTATATAATCCTGATAGAATACCGGATTGGACATGATTGTAGATCCGACTTTCTGGTTCCAGTTTGCCCGTTTAGAAGCAACTGCGCGTTCCATGGTGACATTGAGTTCTTCTCTGGCCCCGGCATTTAACTCAAGCTCAGTGGTATATGATTTAAAACCGTTCGCACGCACTTCAATCGCAAGCTTAATCCCTGAACCGGGCTGGACCGTGACTTTTCCCATCCCTACGAATTTTGAATTTACAAATACCTGAGCATTCTGGACAGGTGAAATTATTGTAAGCTGGGAAGATTCTATCAATGTGTCCTGCACCGATATTTTTTCACCTTCATTCAGCTTTACTTCTTTATAAAAACGCTCATACCCAGCTGCAGCAACCTCTATTTTAAGGGTTTCGTTTGGGGAAGGATTAAGTAATGCTGCATCATCCCCGAAAAACCTGCCGTTTACATATATCTTGCTGTTTTTAACCGGGGATGTGATCGCAAGTTCAGTAACAACCGGGGGTTTGACAGCAGCGCCGTCTTTCGTCTGCTCCTTTCGTTTTTCAATCTCTTTTGCCTTTACTTCAATTATGACATTCTCGAGCTCTTTCACTTCCTTAATATCATCAGCAGCGATTCTTTCCTGGACCTGGATCGCAACAGCTGAATCCCGGGGTTTCTGTACGATTGCCAGGGTTGAGAGTGTTTTCAGAAGCACAGCTTCATTCTTCTCAATGATCGCATTTTTTTCAACTTCGTTCAGGGATATGTTCTCGGTCTCTTCGAGTTTTTTTTGCTCATCCTGTTTGATCTCTGCCACGTGCTCAATTATCGCCTTTTCGATAATTTTATTTTCCTGTTCAGCCTTCTGGTTGTCGATAAAGGCTGACTGGTTCGCATCGACTATAAGCTTTTCAGATGCAACTTTCTCCTTGAGGTTCGTAAGAGATTCAGATTTATTCATCAGATCCTGATCAACGTCTTCAAGGGCGGGGATACGCCGCTGGAGCTCAACTTTACCGGTAACAACCGCAATCTTAAGCTGATTATTGGGATCATTTTGAATAATAAACTGGGTACCGCGGACAGCAGCTACCGCAGTCGGTGTTTTAATTTTAAAAGAATCCCCTTTTAACAGTTTCTTGGGATTTACTATCGTTTTTCCCACCTTCAATTCAATACTATTTTCTTCAACACCGGTCACATCTTTAAATAAATTATCGATGATCAGGTGTGAATTTTCTTTTACTGATATAAATGAATCAGTACCGATTACTATATTACATTGGGACTGGGCACCGGTCTTTATTTCATTACCCTTCTTTAAAGTCATTTGTTCCTGGGCGGGCACCCAACCGTTCGCCTCTTTAATAGTTACTTCACCAACTGAAAACATTAATTTTCCAGTATTCTGATTTGCCTTTCCCCCGCAGCCGAAAGCAAGGGCTATAATAAAAAAACCTAGTATCCCCCCAAAAGTTAAACTTTTCATGGAAAACCTCACAAACATAATTTTGAAATTAAAGCATACCCACACATAGTTTAATATTAACAATATTTTCTGGTAAAGTCTACATTTTTTGGATGAATATCAAATTTTTATGATAGTTTTTCTGAAAATGCATTAATACGTTTGAATGAAAAAAAAGTGATGGATGATGTGAGCATAATCTAAATAATAAGAGTTTTAAAAGCTGGCAATTACAAAGTGACGAACCAATAGATAATATCCATGATAATTA
>JBFZEZ010000115.1:0-4075 GCA_041306585.1 Spirochaetota bacterium
GATGACGATTACCTTTGTCCCCATCCTCAGGGCACGTTCAAAATAATTAGTAATATATGAACGGAATTGTTCAGGTGTTGAGTGCGTTATCAGAGGATTTCTTCCCCTGTTTTTTTTCACATAGCTAATGTAGCGATTTCTGATTTTTTCCGGCATGACCCTGGATACCAGAAAATATTCAAAACTTGACTTTCTGAAGAGTCGCGGGGCGCATTCAGCCATCCCCATTTGGAGTATAACAACATTTGGATTGTAATATTCCAGAAGGTCAGAGCCCCCGCCGCCTTCAGAGACGAGCCTGAATGTTGTCCCCCCGCGTGCAGGCCTGTCAATGAAGTCATAATTGTAAAAATGCTCTTTTAATTTATAAATCCATGTATCTTCGTATGGTGTTTCCGGACGCGGGATGGCCAAAGAGTCTGTTATTATTAAAATTCGTTTTCGTTTTTTCATATTTCCAATTGACTTTTCCGTAGACTATACATAACTAGTAAATTTACTGACAATAACAATTTTTGTGATCAGAAAAAAATTGAAACAAAGTAATTCTTCAATATCCCCTATCATATCACACTTTCTTGCGAGTTGAGTGAAATGGTATTTGATTATCCCGCGGATTTTATAGAGTTACGAAACAGGGATCAATGAATCAAAACAAGAAATATACCGAAGTCATCTGGTTTGGAAGGGGCGGGCAGGGGGCCATTACCGCGAGCCAGTTAATTGCTGATGCAGCATATATGGAGGGCTACAAGGGTGTGACAACGGCACCGTCTTTCGGTGCAGAAAGAAGGGGAGCGCCTGTTTCAGCTTTTTTACGCCTGTCACATGAGCCTATCAGGATATTTTCGCAGGTCACTGATCCCGATGTTATTGTTGTACTTGATCAGACACTCCTCCCGGTACTTAATATCAATGGAAAATTCCGGAAGGATGCGATGGTTATCGTTAATTCCACAAAATCGGCAGCAGAGCTTGGACTTGATTCATTCAGCAAGGTCGGAACCGCCGATATCACCAGGATTGCGGTTGACAACAATCTGACCCTTGCGGGTTCTGCAATATTAAACACACCAATTCTTGGGGCCTTTGTCAAGGTCACCAACCTGGTGAGTCTCTCATCAGTGGAAAGGGCTATTATGAAAAAATTCGGCGATAAGGCGGCGATAAACCTCCTTACCGCACAGATTATATTCGAAATGACTACAGTCTATTCACAGTAAAAAGGAAGGGGACCATGGGAACACGAAAATGCGGGCATATAACAGCATCTTCGACTCCGGCAAAGGGCGAGGCGGGACGTACCGGAGACTGGAGGGTCACGCACCCTGAAATTGATTATCTTGTCTGTATACCGGCAAAGAGCAAGAGACCGTCCTGCTTTATATGCTGGACATTGTGTCCCGATAACGTTATTTCAAAAACTGTTCCCCCGGTAATCGACCTTGAATACTGCAAAGGCTGCGGAATTTGCGCAGTGGAATGTCCTGTGAGGGCAATCCAGATGATTACCGACGAGAAGGAATGAGGTATATATGAGCATACATGATCATAAAAGTATACAGGATCTACAGACTGAAGATATACAGATAATGACAGGCAATCACGCTGCAGCCTGCGCGGTGAAACTTGCCGGTGTACAGGTGATATCAGCATACCCGATCACCCCGCAGTCGCCGGTAGTCGAAAAGCTTATGGAATATGTCCAAAGCGGTGAACTCAAGGCCGAATTCGTCAATGTCGAAAGCGAGCATAGCGCCATTACCGTGTGCATTTCGGCCTCAGCTGTCGGGGCGCGCGTGTTTACCGCGAGCTGCGCCAACGGGCTTGCCTTGATGCATGAACTGCTCCACTGGGCCGCAGGGAGCCGTCTCCCCATCGTTATGGCGATACCGAACAGGGCCGTGGCGGCACCATGGAATATTTTGAACGACCAGCAGGACAGCATATCCCAGCGGGATACGGGCTGGATGCAGATATATTGCCGCAACAACCAGGAGGTGCTCGACACCGTTATCCAGGCATATCGTATTGCTGAACAAGTTATGCTCCCGGTCATGGTGTGCTATGACGGATATGTTCTTTCACACACCCTTATGCCGGTCACTATTCCCGACGCCCGCACGGTGAAAAATTTTCTCCCTGATTATAAACCGCATACCATTCTCGACCCGGACAGCCCGAGGAACATCAATCCCGTGACCTTGGCCGACCCGCGTGTCAACGCTGAAGGCGTACTCTGCCACGGCTACATGGAGATCCGCGCACTCATGCAGGAGGCCCATCTGTCCGCGGTCCCGGTTGTGGAAAAAGTCGGGGAAGAGTTCGGCGCTGTTTTCGGCCGGTCATACGGGATCTACGATACATATAAAACCGATGATTGCGAGATTTTAATCGCATCTATGGGCAGTCTGTCGAGTGAGGCCACCGACGCGGTTGACGATCTTCGCGCCGACGGCATTAAGGCGGGGGTGTTGCAGGTGCGCCTCTACCGGCCATTCCCCGCGCAAATACTTGCAGAAGCGGTACGTGCCACCGGATGCAAGGGGGTCGTCGTCATGGAAAAAAATGTCAGTTATGGATACGAGGGCGCCCTCGCGACGGATCTCAAGGCCGCCCTGTTTGATCATCAGGTCGATGTTTTCGCTCATTCATATATCGCAGGACTGGGCGGGAGGGACGTCAATACGTCCCATATATCAGATGCTGTGCGAACGAGCTGCAGTTATCTTCCAAAACCGAAAAATAAGCAGCAGAAAGCACAGGAATGGATCAATTGTAAATTATAGGATACCATTATGGCAACACGAACAACGCCCCTGACACTCCCTGAAATTGAATATATGCTGCCGGGAAACCGCTCATGTACCGGTTGCGGGCTCAGCATCGCATACAGGCATGGCCTCAAAGCCCTGGGGGGTGAGGTTATCCTGACCGTCCCCGCGAGCTGCCTTACGGTATTGCAGGGGATGTACCCGATTTCATCAATGCTTGTCCCCTGTCTCAATACCGCTTTTGAAACGACTGCGGCATCGGCTTCGGGGATCAAAGCGGCGTTGAAGGCCCTCGGAAAAGATAACATAACCGTTGTCGGGTGGGCAGGCGACGGGGGGACCGCAGACATCGGCATCCAGTCCCTATCGGGGGCGGCGGAACGGAACACCGATTTTATTTATGTCTGCTACGACAATGAAGGATACATGAATACCGGCACCCAGCGTTCCGGAAGCACACCCTACGGCGCTTTCACGACGACCTGCACAATGGGGAAGATGGAGCATAAAAAAGATATGCCCATGATCATGGCTGCGCATAACATACCCTATGTCGCAACCGTCACCCCGTCACACCCGATGGATCTTTTCGATATATTTAAAAAAGCCAAGGACATGTACGGAACGCGGTATATTCATATTCTCATCCCCTGTCCCCCCGGGTGGGGCTATGAGCCGCAGGATACCATACAGATGGGCCGCATGGCTGTTCAGTGCGGGATGTTCGACCTCTATGAGATAATTGACGGGAAATTCAATTTTTACGGCCCTTCACAGAAGATCGCTGACGGCGGCGAACGCCTCCCGGTTGATGAATATATTCATGCCCAGGGGCGTTTTAAGGGTATTGCCACTGAGAAGATCGTTGAAATCCAGCGTTGGGTTGACCGTAAATGGGCCATTTATAAGGAAAACGGGTATTGTAAGGGTGGGAGAGGTTGATGTATTTCGGGAGGCTCTGACCCTATTCTCAAAAGATACTCTTCGGGATTATCGGCTTCTTCGATAACAGTTGACCCGAACCGCTCATTTCAGAATGCCCCTGTTTGATTCATCGACCTGTTATATTTTTCAGCAATTCGTGCTTTTATATACTGCATTATGCGGGATAGTGTTTCTTTCTCCTGACAGGTTCTGATGATTACATGGATGTGAGGAGTTCCTCGGAGCTCGTAGATGGAACCCAGGGAATGTTGCCCTAAAGTGTATGGCATAAATTCCAAAAATAAAATCAATTAAGAGATAATTTTCCTTGACTATATGAATAGTTTTAATTTCTATACAAAAGGACTATTAATATA
>JBFZEZ010000116.1:0-5875 GCA_041306585.1 Spirochaetota bacterium
CCGCAAATACTAGCCCCCCTCAATCCCCTCTAGAGGGGATTGAGGGGGGCTAGTATTTGCGGAATAGATACAAAAAATGATTATAAAAAAAAATTCCATCCTTCTCAATACTGTAATTGGCGATGCGCTTGGAAGGAGTCTTGATGGCTTCGGACGAGATCATATAAAAGCCTCTTTAAAACAAATCAATCGATTTCCAGAAATTGAACAATTACTGAAACACAAAATTGAAAAATGGAAGAAATCAGGGCTTTATTCCTCAATTTCGCAATTGATGCTTATCACTGCCATGTGTTTCAAAAGGGGCAGATTTGATGCTGAAAATTTTTTTTTAATCCTCTCTAAAAATCCCGGGATTGAAGACTCAGAATTCGGTATATTCAGAAACCCGGGGCATGTTGAAAAAACAATAATCATTACTGCGCAAAGCACTGCAGAGAGACCGCGCGTACCTGCATTTGGGAGCGCACGCCTGATTCCTCTTGTTGTCCCGTTTGTTTGTTTTAAAAAACCGGGTGAACTGTTAAAAACGATCGTAATCTTCATCAGGCTCTTCACGAGTGATACAGACACAATAGCTGCAGCATGTATATTCGCAGGGATTATGGAATGTCTTATTAATGATGAGTCATCACAGCTTCATCACATTGTAGATGTCGCGATTGATACTACAGAAAAACTTCATCATGATGCCGTGAACAAACCAGGGGAAATTTTTAACGCAGGGGTCAACCCGGATTCCCTTCTGGATGCCTTCGCTTTCTATAAAAATATATTTACCGCCATAGCATCAGCCCAATCAAAAGAAAAAGCCGAACAGATCATATGCGCAATGGCACATAAGTCACTTAAGACCCCTGTGACCCGGGGGACCGTTGACATCTGCCGGGTCCTTTTCCCCTATCTCTTATATCTTATTACATCAAATGCTCACTCACCATCAGATATGATGTTTACTATTGCGATAGAGGGCGGCGCTGTTTCACCCATGCTTGCAATGACTGGTTCAATCCTTGCATCCCTGTATGGGATAGACCATACCCCGAAAACTCTCCTGGATAATCTGGTTAATAAAAAAAAACTTTGTCAACTTATCGATTCAATCAATGATATAACTCCCCCGGAACCAGTAATTGATAATTTTTTATTACAAGAAAAAATGTTAACACTAAAAGAGCATGAAGAATTTCAAGCACAGTTGAAACACCGAAAAAAAGCGTCACCCCAAAAAAAATCGAGAAAAGAGATTGAATCAGCCATTTCCGGTCATATTGTCGAAAGCTGGACTAAACTCGACCGTGCGAAATGGAAAAAAGAGAAGAGAAAATGGAAAGAAAATGAATCATAAGGAAAAATAATTGACAAAATGCCAGAAAAAGACTTATAATATCAATGTGTACAATTTAGATCCACTAACGCAAAAAGGATTTTTGCTAAACTTAAAACCTCATGGAGGGTCCATCATGAAGAGAAAATATCAGGCAATAATAATAGCTGTAATTGCAATATTGCTGACAGCGTACAATCTTTATTCCAGGGATTTTCGATTTAAAATCCTTGAAACACCTGAATTAAGCCGTTATAATGAAGACCGTGTCAGCTACCAGCATATTCAAAAAGGGGTAGATGATCTAGTAGACAACTCAATCGCCACACTCCTTATCGCTAGAGATAGCAAACTTTATCTTTTCAAAGACGGCTTTGATAATAAAAACGATGTTTTACGTACAAGGCACATACTTGATCTTGAACAGCAGCTTATACCGGATCTCTGGGTAAATAAAATTGACAACAAACCTGATTTTATACAGGTAACGGACAGACGACTTGAAATTATGCGGAATATAACACAGGATTTTGTAACTGCTAATTTCGGCGATTTTTACTTCAAGGTACGGGATGCTTTCCTGAAAAAACATGTAGAGATATTCCGAAGCCTGATAATCAACAGAAGGGATTCCGGTCTCCGTGCAGAAAGAACTATGATCCCCAAAAAAATATGGGATACCGGTGAAACGAAGTACAAAACCACTGCATCAGCACGGACAATTGATGAAAAAATTTACTATGCTGAAGACGCTGACGGCGATAACATCACCGAGACCTTCACTATATCAATTGCTGACGGCTTTCAGTGGGGAGCATATTCAGGGGCCAATATTCTTTTCATCCTGAACAATCAGCAGAAAGAAATTACAGATATTATAGGCCAGTTAACAAAAGAAGCATTTAACGGCACAAGTGAAGAAGAAAATTTACTGAAACAGAATTTTCCAAAGGCTGAACTGATAACCGATATGATCAATGATATATATCAAGTCGATAAAGAGGCAGAAGCCAGACTCGCTGAACTGAGAAAAAATTAAGCAGCGCACTGAATTAGATTATATAAGAAAGGCCCCTTCCGAGCAGGGGCCTTTCTTATATAATCTAATTTAATCAGATTTCAAAAATTTATTTTCTTGTGATAACGGGCACCCTTGTTTCAAGGTGTTTTTCAGGAAGAAAATCGATGGGATTCAGGGGAATATCGTTATAGTGTAATTCAAAATGGAGATGATTCCCTGTGGAATTTCCAGTGCTACCCACAAGCCCGATAACCTGCCCCCGCCTTACATAATCCCCTGCCTCAATGAATATTACCGAAGCATGAGAATAACGGGTGAAAAAGTAATTTCGATGCTCGATATAAATAGTGTTCCCGTGCCCGCCGGAATAACCGATAGTTTTGATCCGCCCTTCCATGGCTGCAACAATCGGGGTACCGATTTGCGCAGGAAGATCAATACCGGCATGAAGTTCGCCCGAACGCATACCAAATGCCGATGTGATCTCCTTAGCCTCAAAAAGGGGCCAGATGAATTTATCATCGCTAACATCAATATTTTTTCGGGACATCAGAATATCAGGATTTTGGGTAAGATATTCTTCGGAATAAGGGACAAAATAATACCTTCCGAACCCCTTTACCCTGTTATTTATAACATCAAGTTCAACCATTGTACTCTTGAATTGATTCAAGTAGGAATTCAGTTTGTAGGAAGAATCGATATAGAGCCACTTCCCAAATCTGCCTTTATAGGATTGGACTTCATTATTATCGATATAAATGATATTATCTGCATATATGCTGGAAAAAAACATCAGTAATACAACTGTACACAGTGGGGTTTTAAATCCTCTCATTATAAGTCCTAACTATTTATTATTTCTTTGGCAAAAAAGCATATTTATTCAAAGTGAAGGTTCGCCTTACTTATATTTAAGACGGCAAGTTTAATTTTGTCAAGGATTAATTTACTATAGTCAATTTTATTTGATAATCTGCGCAAATCACCTGTTTGTTTAAAAATATATCATCGGATAATCTTATCTATGACGCGAAGAGAATAATTTTTTTTAATATGCTGACGCCGGAGGCAATAATTATCACGGGTTAAAACGTTTGATCCGTAATCTGTCGAAAAAACGCGTCGATAACCAGCCTTATTGGCAAGATTTAGAAGACTCAGGTTATATTTGCCGTATGGGAATGCAAAAAAAGAAATTTCTTTCCCGAGATTAAGCTCAAGTATTCTCTTTGAAATGTATATCTCATCGAACAGTTTTCGCTGTCGTGCTTCCTCATCACCACCTGTTATATCCGTTAAATCATCATGCGTGATCGTATGTGCCTGAATATCAATTCCATTAGCGTCCATGTCCCTGAGCATTCTCCACGTGAGGCCTCGCGATGACTCTTTTTTTATAAAATCAATATAAACGAATAGTGTCACAGGAAACCCGAATTCTTTGACAAGAGGAAGAAGCTTTGTGTACATACTGAGAAATCCATCATCGAATGTAATCGCAATCACTCGCTCATTAAAAGGCACCGGCTGTTCAAGTCGTTCAATTAAATCTTTTAAATGGATTACCCTGATATTTCTGTTTTTTATCAATTGGAAGTGCGACCTGATGGTCTGATAATCAATCGAGAAAGACCCAGAGCCATCAATGTTATGATACAAAAGTATTGGTATGGAAATAAGACGGGACCGTATTTCTTTATCTTTAATTTTCCAATCAGAATCATGTGTCATGATGAGTTCAGTAGCATCAAGATAGAAAAACAAAGAAATACCCAGGGCCGCCGCCAAAATCAAGATAAGAATAAGAATGTTACGCATAATTACATACACTGTACCGCCAGAAAGCACAGCGCTCCCCGAAAAAATTACATCATGAAATACATAATTATAATCGGCTGTTCTTGATCAATACAGGAGTTACATCTCCCATAGTTTCCGCTCTGGAATGCCGTTTTCGATCACTTTGACGTGTTTAATCGAATTAATATTCCCTGTTATGGTCTTTTGTAGAGCATCCCTGAATAATTCCTCAGACCCGGGAATGATGACTGCACTCTCCCTGATGAGTGCGGGTTCAACATCAAATATGCAGGTTTTTTCCACTCCCGACTCAGCCGGGGCAGCGTCCTTTGTGATCCAGATTTTCTTGACAAAAAGATCAACAGGTATTGCAACCGCAGTATTCTCAAATCGTGAACCCTTTAAAACTACATTGAATAAGTAGCCGGCAAGCCGTTCTTCATTTTTCAATTGAGGTATAGACCGTTTCTCGGTAAGAATAGATTTCCCATCAAGGGCAGGAAGATAGACCGTAACCTCATATTTTTGGTCTAATTCAGGAATTGAAGGAAATATATCAAATATATTCTTGCCGGTATGGACACAGAATAAGAGATAATTGAAAACAAACAGCATGGAAAAAAATAAAATTTGCATTCGAAGTTTTTCACGCGGATTTAATTCATACCTCTCTTTCAGAAAATGGAATCTCTCATGCGCCAATATAGAGATCTCCCTGACTCGATTGATTACATACCCTTTTTTATTATCAAGTCCTTTAAATGTAATAAACCAACGTATCGCGCTTTCTTTCAAAATCAGGAGAGAATGGATCCCGTTCCGGATTAATCTATATTTTGGATGTTTTTTTCCCATTATGATTTGTTTTGTCGTCTCTATATCCATATTCTTTCTCCACACAAATATAAGTCGATTAAACCACCCGCCGTCAATGAATCAACAAGTTTTTATTCCCCTGCAAAAAACTGTTATAGGAATTAATAAATTTCAAAACACCTTCAACGATTCCTTCCGCAATCGTCTGCTGATATGATGCTTTCTGCAGAAATTGTATCTCAGCAGCATGCGTAATATACCCGACTTCGATAAGTACTGCCGGCATGAGGACACCGCGCAAAACAAAAAAATCAGCTTTTTTCACACCATTCTGTCTGAATCTATTATTTTTCAAGGCCATCCCCTCCTGGATGCATTGTGCCAGGTACGAGCTTTCCTTTTGTATTTGAGTTGTAAGCATTGTTGCTTCGATGTAGTCGACATCCTCAAATGATTTTCTGGATGCATCTCCTTCAAGAACAACTACATTATTTTCAAGGGCTGCCGTATTTCTTGCATCTTCATTACTCGGATTCTGAGAGAGAAAATAGGTCTCAAAACCGGAAATTCTCCTCGAAATCGAGGCATTGACATGAATACTCAAGAATAGTCCGAACTCACCGCTTTTCAGCAGCTTGTTCGCAATTTCAGTCCGTTTCCCGAGCTCTACAAAGACGTCACCCGTGCGGCTCAAAATCACATGTACTCCTTTCAATCGCTCATCAAGGTTTTTAAAGGTGTGCCGGGCTATCGCCATTGTGATATCCTTTTCCATCACCTTCCCCAACCCTATAGCGCCTGGGTCTTTCCCCCCATGTCCTGGATCAATTACTACAAAGGTAATTTTCTCAGGAGAATCAGGTTTAATGACATTTTTGGGGCCTTCACTTGTTACTACAAAAGAATAC
>JBFZEZ010000117.1:0-8128 GCA_041306585.1 Spirochaetota bacterium
CTGTTATTGAATGAAGGGAGTCGGCCTCGGCAGACTTGCTTTTCGAGTAATCGAGCAGAGGGTCTTTATTGTAGACGACATCGCTCCTCTGGACCAGTGTCTCTTTAATGAAGTCCCTGAAGTGGAACTGGCGCTGGGCCTCCTCGTCGATGTTAAAGATGCCCTTTTCCTCGTAATGCGAAAATTTCTTTATTTCGCCGGTGTCATCGATAAGGGCGATCCAACAACTCTGATACCCCACTGTCTCAACGAAAATCCTGCAGACTACGGTAAAATCCCAGCCGGTAGTGGTCTTCATATCGAGCAGAAAGGAAAGCTTGTTCAGCGCCGAGAGCCTGGCCGAGATGTAATCGGTACGTTGTTTACGCCGTTCCATGGACCCTCACCCGGACTGACCCGGGGCCGTCCACCCTCTCCCCGGCTTCGTCCTGACGAGGGTTAACCGCTCAACACCCATCATGATCAGCAAAACGGCGATAAACGCACATGCCATATATAAAAATAAATCACCTAGCTTCTGATATACGGTCTCATGATTAAAGCTGTAATCAATATTGCCTACCAGGAACCCCTTCTTTAAAATCGGTATAGATTGGACGATCCTCCCATAGGGGTCGATGATTGTCGTAAAACCGGTGTTCCCGGCACGGACGAACCAGATCCCATTCTCGATCGCGCGGAATTTCGATGAGGCGAAGTGCTGCATATGGCCGCTGTAGGTGTCGGTCCAGCCGTCGTTCGTTATGTTCACGAAGTACCTGGCCCCCATGTTTTTATATTCCCTGCAGAGCCTGAAGAATATTCCCTCATAGCAGACAAGGACGGCAAAAGGTGTCCCGTTCAGCTCAAACAGGACCGGCCTGTCGCCGGGGACAAAATCGGAGGCCCCCATAGATTCTGTTATGCGCTTAACAAGAGGGAAGGTATTTTCGTAAGGGAACCACTCCCCGAAGGGAACCAGGTTGATCTTCGAATAGGTCTGCAGTACGTCCCCCTGCTGGTTGATGAGGACTGCATTGTTCTGCGGACGACGGCTGAAAAGCATGGCCCCCGGCTGCTCTGATATTCCTATCTCGCCGGTTAAAAGCGGCTTCCCCCAAGTGCGGATGTGATCCATGAGCTCGGTCTGAAACTGATTGAGGTTCCCGGTCTCATAACCGTAGGAGATAGTTTCCAGGGTTGCTGATTCAGACCATATGATAAAATCAGGGTCATAAGGGAGAGATTTTTCGGTATACAGTTTAAGCTCGCGTAGATACATAGACCTTTTCTCTATCCAGTCTTCCCATGGGGAGATGCACGACTGCACCAGAGACAGCCTCATGTCGCGCTTGACCGGCCTGTCATTCCGGACGAGGACAACCCCGCCGTAGATGGTTATCGCGGCAACAAGGACCAGGAATACTGCAGTCACGCGTGCCGGGCGCGTACGGACGAGTTCAGGGAACGTGGGACGTGTCTTCATGTATTCAAACAGCACGTCGGCAAAGATGCAATTGGAACAGATAATCATGAAGGTGATACCCATTATCCCGACAAAGGACGCAGACTGAATGAATGCCGTAAAGGGATACTGGGAATACCCCCAATAAATCTCCGGGTAGGCAAGGTAACCGATCGACTGGAGCCAATCAAAAAAAATCCAGACTGACGGGTAAATGAGAAAACGCACTGCGGGGAACCTGCGCGAGATGAATTCGGCAAGGGTTATTTTTGCTGCGAAGAACATAACAAGGCACGGAATGAGAAAAACAAGAATGACCCAGTACCCCCCGGGAACGGCTGCGCCGAAATAGCCAATCCAGTGGAATGCAAAGTAGTACCCCAATAACCCCGCGGCCGATGAATAGAAAAAGATGTCCCTGTATCCCCTGCCCCTGAGAAACACAAAAAGGGGGACCAGACAGAACCAGGCAAACAAAGGGAATAATTTCAAAAAAAATATATCGTAGCTCGGGAACGAAAGAAATATCAGGACCGTGGATGCGAGAAAATAATTTTTTTTAAGGAATCGGGCTGTTTTTTTAATCATCACTTCTCACCAAGCATCCTTGTAAATTCTTCTTCATCCAATATCTTTATGCCGAGTGCTGCTGCTTTCTCAAGTTTCGACCCGGCTTCCGCGCCGGCCACGACATAATCGGTTTTTTTGCTGACCGTACCGGTCGCCCGTCCACCGAGGCGTTCTATCATCTGTTCAGCCTCTTTCCTGCCGAACTTTATGAGGGTACCGGTGAGAACAAACACCTTGTCCCTGAAAAGTTCGTTATGCGAAACAATCCGCTCCTCCCGCTCGGGAAACACACCCGACGCGACCAGATCGTCGACAAGGGACCGGGCTGCTTTATCGCGGAAAAACCCATACACCGAATCCGCGACACCCGGCCCGACCTCATGTATTTCCATGAGGCGCTCAACCGGCATGGAGGCGAGCGCATCGAGCGTCCCTGCCTCCATGGCGAGTACGCCTGCGATATGCTCACCGACGTTTCTGATCCCAAGGCTCCGGAGAAAATGAGACAGGGGTACACGCCTGCGTTTGCCGATCGAATCGATGACCTTGTCAGCAAGCTTCTCGCCCATGCGGTCAACTGTCAGGAGGTCTTCTTTCGTAAGGCGGAAATAATCCGCAGCGGTTTTTACAATACCGGCACGGTAGAGGCGCTCCACGAGCTCCGGCCCGAAAAATTCTATATCCATTGCGTCCTTGGACACGAAAAATTTCAAATTTTCCAGGATTTTTGATTCACACCCGGGATTAACGCAGCGCACATAGATATCTTCTTTTAAAAGAAGGGAACCGCACGACGGACACGCGGAAGGAACCGGAATCTCACCTGACCCGGTGTGTTCGGCGACCTCTATTACTTTCGGAATAACATCACCTGCGCGTTTCACCTTGACGGTGTCTCCAATCTTAAGTCCAAGGCGTTCCACCTCGTTAAAATTATGCAGCGTGGCCCGTTTCACCATGACCCCGCCGATGTTTATCGGGTGAAGGTTCGCGACCGGGGTGACGATGCCGGTACGGCCGAGCTGGAAATCAACAGACTCAACGGTCGTGACGGCCTCGCGCGCTGGGAATTTCCATGCGGTTGCCCAGCGCGGCGACTTGCTCGTCACACCGAGCTCATCCCTCATGGCAAAACTGTCAATCTTGACCACGATCCCGTCAATATCATAATCCAGGGTATGTCTTTTTGCCTGCCATTCCTCAAAAAACCGGGCAATATCATCGATGGTTCCAAATGCGACGTTCTCCGAGACCGGAACGCCGGCGCCTTTAAAAAACGAATACAGTTCACTCTGGCTTCCTACGCTCACTCCCCCTTCAATAGCGCCTATACCGTAGAACTCTATGTCAAGTTCGCGGTCTGCCGTCACGGACGGATCAAGCTGGCGCAGGGAACCGGCTGCGGCGTTGCGGGGATTTGCAAACAGCTGTTCGTCGCTTTCGGCGCGGGCGCGGTTCAGCCGCTCAAACTCGCTGTGGCGCATAAACACCTCTCCGCGAAGGGTCATATAATCGGGAATTGCGCTGCCGCGCAAAACAGCGGGGAGTTTCCTGATCGTTGACAGGTTTGCCGTCACGTCCTCACCCACCAGCCCGTTTCCTCTGGTCGATCCCTGCACCATCTTCCCCCCGCGGTAGGCAACCTCAACCGCGAGACCGTCAAACTTGAGCTCTCCGGAATATAGTATCTTGTTATTCGAAGGAAAAGCCTTCCTGCACCGCCGGTCGAATTCCTCGAGTTCTTCGAAGCTGAACACGTTGCCCAGGGAAAGCATGGGGGGATTGTGTTCGACCTCGGAAAATGCAGCAGATGCAGCCCCCCCCACTTTGGCGCTCGGCGAATCCGGACGCTTCAGGGACGGAAACCTCTGTTCGAGATCTACCAGCTCCTGCATGAGGGCGTCGTATTCTGAATCGTCAACAAGGGGTTGTGCGAGATCGTAATAGTGATAATTATATTTCGTGAGGAGATCGTACAGCTCGTCATAGCGCTTTGCGCTTATATCGTTTTGTGGTTCCATGTCACCGTCCGGCTACAGCCACATTTTTATCTTGCTTTTCAGTTTAAAGTCAACCGCCTTGCAGGCGCGGAACCCCTCGTTCATCACCGTTTCAATTTCAGTGAAATCGAGTATGCTGATATCGCGGACATCAGGCTCTATAAGCACCGTCGGCGGATTATGTTTCAGCATGAGCCTCGTATTCATGTATTCCATGATATCGATCGCCTGGGTTATGGTTTCGAATATATTCGGCGTTTTTATTGTTGTCTGTTCCTTGTTGAGATTGATGCCCAGCCATTTTTCAACCGCCTTGAGATATCCCATCCCCTCGCTTTTTTTTATCGGCACAACGGCATTCTTCACCTCTTTCACAATCTCGATATCGCTCGAATCAATTGTCATCCTGTTCATAGGTATACGCGAATTAACAAGATCATCCCACTGATCATTAACAAGCCGCGGATGCAGGTTCACCGCGATAGTCAGACCGGCCCCCATCCTCTTCACTATATTTATTGGAAGCGGGTTGGCAACCCCCCCATCAATCAGGAATGTCCCCTTGTATTTTGCAGGAACAAAAATCCCGGGGATGGATACGCTCGCACGTATCGCATCAAGCAGCCTCCCCCTCTGGAATACGACTGCACGCCCGGAGTTAAAGTCGGTCGCCACGATCCGGAGCGGGGTTTCAAGGTCTTCAATGTTGGTGTCCGCCGGGATATATTTTTTTAAAAATTCAAATATTTTTTCACCCCTCATAAGGCCTGAAGTGGGGATTACAGGATCAAACAAGGCGAAGAGTTCCATACGCTTCATTTTAATCGTATCGCTCGTGAACCGTTTAAGGCTTCCAACGCAGTGAAGAGCGCCGATAAGTGCACCGATACTGGAGCCGGCGATCATATCGATCGGGATCCCCAGGGTCTCGAGATATTGGATCACGGCTATATGAGAAAGCCCCTTCGCACTACCGCTTCCAAGGGCGAGCCCCACTTTTTTATTTTTAAAAACTTTAAGCAAATTCATACTTTTAACACTTTTTACGATTAGATATACAAGGAATAGACTTTGGTCAATATTTTTTTTTCGATTAAAAAAAAATTGCACTTTAACTTAGAAGATTGTGAACTCAACCCCCTAACCCCCTTCTCTTGGGTACAAAAGAAGGAGGAATTCCAGAGGATTCATAATGGCTATGATTATTTGTAATTCATTGATTATCTCCCCAAGGAGCCCCTCTCTTTTACAAAGAGAGGGGCGCGCCGGCAGGTGGGGGTGAGTTGAATTCTCCTCCAATTTATGACTTATCTTCAATAATATTAAATTATAAAAAAATATGTTGACACTTACCCTCAATTTAATAGGTTGTCGGAATTATCGCGCGGTGGAGCAGTTGGTAGCTCGTTGGGCTCATAACCCAAAGGTCGTAGGTTCAAATCCTGCCCGCGCTACATACGGCGGAGTAGCTCAGTCGGTTAGAGCACGCGGCTCATATCCGCGGTGTGGGGGGTTCGAGTCCCTCCTCCGCTAATATGAATCAGAAATTTCCTCAGGAAATTTTTTATCTAAAAAAAAGATTGATCGCATGATCAATCTTTTTTTATGGATACGATCTGCAGGCTGATCAGGCTTTAACTCTTTTCTTTGCTTTTACTTTTTCCTTCATTTTAACTTTCTTCGTTGTTTTAACTTTTTGAAGGGCAGGCCCCTTTTTTCCCGGCTTTATTTTTCGAGATGACTTTTCCCCGCTATTTTTTCGCCCCCCCTGTTCGTCCGATACATAATCAATCCCGAACACCCCCGAAATATCAGCGTCTCGCATAATACGTTTACTCGCCACCTCTTTCTTATCCAGAAGCTTTTCAGATTTCCCGGATACCGCCCGCGAAATCAGATCATCAATCTTCACATCGCGCAGGAGAAAAAAAAGGGACGGGTCCTCATCGAAACGGGCGCCGACCCCGTAAAGGACAGCGGCAATATGCTTGCACATAGACGCCCAGTCCGGACAGGAACAATCGAATGAAATTTGTTTTGGCGAAGGGAACAGGCCCTTCTCTTTAACAGTAAAAATTTCCTGTAAAGATTTCGGGAATGCCCCCTCGAGAAATTCAGCAAGTGAACCGAGCTTTCCCTCGCAGGCCAGTATTATTTTTTTCCACATATCCCTGGAAAGGGGTTTTATCGTAATCGTTATTTCATATGGTGTGGATTGAGTCCCCTGCACCAGCGCATTGATGACCCCCGGCCCGATTTGGAGATCGAGGACAGCCCCATGACGCACATAACTTCTTCCGCGCCCTATGCGGTTCGAATAATCGGCATAACGCTCGAGGTTTTTAATCCACTCAATCCCCCACCAGGTCTTCGCGATTTTATTCCCGTCTATAACAACCGGCTTTAATCCGGGGTTTTGCTTTTTTAATTTTTTTGCGCTTTTTTCAGCCTTCGCCCGTTTTTCAGCAACCGGGACATACGGGGGAAAACCATAATGGTAATAAGCCATGATCAGACTCCTCTTTAAATTTAAGCGGACAAAGTGAAAAGCTGAAGCAATTCCTCATTGCTCATCTCGGTTATCCAGCCCTCCTGCGATGCAGGCAAGATGTCATTGACCAGTTTTACTTTATCTTCTATCAAAAGATTAATTTTATCTTCAATTGTTCCTTTCGTTATGAACTTGTGAACAACAACATTTTTCTTTTGGCCGATACGAAACGCCCTGTCCGTTGCCTGGTTTTCCACCGCGGGGTTCCACCACCGGTCAAAATGAATAACATGGTTTGCTGCGGTCAGATTAAGGCCCACACCCCCGGCCTTGATCGAAAGGACGATAAACGGAACATATGCGTCCCCCTGAAAAGCGTCGACAATTTCTTTCCTTTTTTTTACCGGGACTTCGCCATGAAGAACAAGCCCTGTATGCCCGAAGATACCGTTAAGATAGCGGGCAAGAGGTGATGTTATTTCCTTAAACTGAGTGAACACCAGCACCCGCTCACGCTTCTCACTGATGGTCTCACAAATTTCCCTGAGCCGCTCAAACTTTCCGCTTTCAGGTTCCGCATATTCGTTTTGGCCGAGATACTGGTCAGGGTGATTGCATATCTGCTTGAATTTCATGAGGGACGAAAGGACCAGCCCTTTGCGTTGGATCCCCCCCATCTTTTCAAGGGACCGTTTGAGATCGTCCACAAGAGAAGAATAGAGTACAGCCTGTTTTTTCGTAAGGGCCGCGTAGGTTTTCATTTCAATTTTTTCAGGAAGGTCGGAGATGACAGTTTTATCTGTCTTAAGCCTTCGCAGGATAAAAGGACTCACGACCTTTTTGAGCCGTATGTATCCGTCGGGACTGTCTTTCAGCCCTTTTACAAATCCGGTAAATTCCTTTGCCGAACCGAGCAGTCCGGGATTAAGAAAATCAAAGAGCGACCATAGGTCGGAGAGCTTGTTTTCAATGGGTGTGCCGGTCATCGCGATCCGATGTGCGGCTTTCAGGCGTTTCACGGCTTTCGTCTGTTTGGTATGCGGATTTTTGATCGCCTGCGCCTCATCTATGATCAGATATTCCCACCTCGCGCCGGAAAGCCATTCATATTTTGCCAACAACCCGTAGGTGGTGACAAAGATGTCATGCGCGTCAATTACACCGGGACCAGTAACATCCGCGCCGTTATGTTCCGATGGGTGGACCACATAAAAAGAGAGTTGCGGGGCGAAACGTTTTAATTCGCCTGTCCAGTTCCCTATCAGGGACGCCGGCACCACGAGAAGGGTCTTTCCCGAAACACCGCGTTTCTCCCGGAGATGATTTAAAAGGGCGATCACCTGTACTGTTTTACCGAGCCCCATATCGTCGGCAAGACACGCGCCCATGCCCAGGGAACGCATATAATACAGCCAGTTGAGGCCCTTCGACTGATATGCGCGTAATTCGGCATTAAAACCCTCCCCGCTTCCAATGACGGGAAGGGAATCAGGTCGCGTAAGATTCGACAGTACCGTCTGCAGCCATTGTCCGTTTGTAATCTCGACTCCCTTCAGGCTGGAGACACCGGTCCCCGTCTTTCCGGCATTGAGCTCAAAACGCATCGCATCAACGATGGACATC
>JBFZEZ010000118.1:0-6587 GCA_041306585.1 Spirochaetota bacterium
TGCTCTTCCGATCTTTTCCCATGCCTCATCAGAAGTGAACAGCGGGGTAAGGTCCCATTTGTGGGAATCGGCAATATCAGCTCGATCAGAAATTTTTTTTACAGACATCATTATTCCTCCAGGGCTTTATATGGTTGTGAAAAATTGTCAAGATGGACGAACGATTGTAATTCTTTTCGGGCATGGACAGTGCTCCCGATATGCAGCGGTTTACCAACAGGCAGAACCGCCACGGCCTCAAACCCGGCAGGGAGCTGTATAATACGGGCACATACGTCATGATCCATGGAACCGACAATCACGGTCCCGAGCCCGAGATCATGGGCCCTGAGGCAGAGGTTCTGGACCGCAAGACCGAGGTCGAACATGAACCATTCCTTGAATTTTGTCCTCTGCTCGCCGTTTTTGCATCCGGAAACACCGGTTTTTGCGCACACAACAACAAGGGCTGATGCAATGAATGAACAGCTGCGGGCAGGATTGGTCCCAGAATACGTCTCGGTCACCTTTGTTATCAGGTCTTTGTTGCGGATAACGACGAACTCCCATGCCTGCGTGTTTGCCCATGACGGAGCCATGCGGGCTGCTTGAAGTATATTTTTCAATTCATCGTCGCTTACATAATAATCAGAAAATTTTCGGACTGACCGCCTGTTTTTTATGGCTTCAATGAGTTCCATCTTTATCCTCCAATAATATTCTGAGCATAAAAAATGTAACGGCGAATCAGGGATGTCAAGAATATTTATAATTTTCTACGTAATGTAAAATTGCAATTTCAAAAAAAAACACGGTATTTCTAACGTGTTTTTCGTGGTTACAAAATATTTTTGCATTTTTTTAAAGAAATTTTTCAGGCAATATCACATCGCTCCCGAATTTTCCCTGTGCATCTTTCAAATTCTTTCTGAGCATCTCCAAAGTATCCGTAAATTCTTTCGGTACATTTTCCTCATCTTTGTAAATCCCTTCCATGCGGTCGAGTTTCTCAAGAAATTTCGTAATGCGTACCGAGAAAAGTTTATCATACAATTCTTTTGAAACATCTTTATTGAATATTTCTTTGAAGAGGTTTTTTACATCCTCATACAGTGGGATGTTGCCAATAGGAGTTTTAATAGCCTTATATTCTCCATGAACGCGGCCTTCCATCCAGATCAGCCAGACCTTCTTGTCAATTTTATCATTAAGGAATTTCCCTTCTTCCTTGAGAAAATAGTTAGTCGCGAACACCTTGGGCTGCTTCTTCATACGGCTCCCGAACTTGATATGGTTTCTGATATACATCCCAAGCGGGACAACGAGAAAGTCGATGTTTGCCATAGGACTGAAGTTGCGCACGCCCGCCTTGCCGATGGTTGCTGCAGTTGTTTCCGATTCCACGGTTGCCCCGACAAATGCGCCATGGTTCCAATCAAAGCACTCGTATACCGGAACCGACGTGTCGGAATCCCGTCCGCCATAAATGACAGCTTCAACCGGTACGCCGTCCTTATCATGCAGCTTCGGATCGACATTCTCAAGGTCCGAAAGGCGTATCGTATAACGGGCATTTTTATGAGCCGGGAGAATAGTGTTTCCTTCTTTGTCCTTGTCACCCTCATGCCAGTTCCCTGCATAATTTTGGCCCTCTTTCGGTATCTCCGAACCCATGCCGAGCCAATAAGGTTTACTATCTTTAATAAGAACATTTGAAAAAATGAGTTCCCGAGGGGTCGTGAGGGTCTTGTAAATAACCGGATCGTCAATCGGATTAACATCTTCAATGATCCCGAATATCCCCTGTTCAACGTTAACCGTATATGGTATTCCCTGATCATTCAACCGAATATATGCGATATCGTCGCCGACGATGGTCTGTCCGGGAACCATGGCAGTCGAAGTTTTACCGCATGCGCTCGGAAAGGCCCCCGTGAAATAGGTGATCCTGTTTTTATTGGCCGGCTGCACACCCATGACAAACATATGCTCCGCGAGCCAATCCTCGTGGTTCGATTTGTAAATGGCAAGCCGGAGCGCAAGTTTTTTGAGGCCCAGACTGTTTCCCGCATACTGATTGTTTACCGTGAATACGCGGCCTTCTGACACATCGATATACATACGACGATTGTGAAAATTTTTGCAAGTCCCGCGCTCGTCAAGTTCACCTGCCGAATGCACAAAATAGAAAAAGTTTTTTGACCCGTTCAGGCGTTTGAACTCAGAATAACCCTGCCGGTACAGGATGCTCTCACTGTGTCCGACATAGGCGGAATCGGTAATCTGGAGACAGGGCAATGAAAACTTCGAATTGACTGGACCAAGACAAAAGAAGAGGATCAGGACCTCCTTCCCTTTCATGATACCGTCCATGAGGCCGAAAACCTCGTCAAGCCCCTCCTGCTTCGGGGTGGTATTGATAACCTTGCTCATTGTGGGCATGTCCGGGGTGACAAGAACCCTCGTATTTTTCACATCCCGTGCAAGATCGTAATAACCGTCGAAATGTATGGTGTGTCCCTGCATAGCAAGGGCTTTTTCCTCGCCGTTTTTAAGCGAGAGGTTTCTCACATACTCCATGTCTTCTTTGGTGTCGGCAACAACGGTTACCTTGGACGGTTTGCACAGCTTTATATACTGCTCAATAACATCTTCAACATGAGTGTTGTTGAGGTCCTTAATTTTTTTCACATCTGCATCAGTAATAATGGCCGGTCCGAAATTCATACAATTACCTCCAGATTAATTACATTAATTTAATAAAAGAACGATTTGAATTATTATGTAAAAGATCCACTTCGCGCTGAGTGTGGAAAGAAGAGGCCCAAAATAGCAGGGATTCACTATCGCAAATGGTATGTCATTATAGAAACAAGTTTTATTTTGACAAGCTTAAATATTTTAATTAGTAGTAAGTTTCAAAAAAAAATTTATTTTATTAAATATATTTGTATATTCTTTGGGTAAGCTATCTCATATTTAGTCATAAATTTAATAATGAAACTTCATTTTAAAAAAGTTCCCCTAAATTCGCTGGAGGGGACTTAGAAAAATGAAATTGAACAGTATTAAAATCGCTGGAGTCTATTACTTAAGAGGGTGAACATGGAACAAAAACTCATTAATTATATTATATGGTATTCGATATTTCTTTCTGTTTATTGCGTATCAAATTTTTATATCTTTATCCACGGCTGGCAGGCCCTTTCATCAGTTTCATGGCTCCGTATACCATACACTGCCATCTTCCTTTCAGCGTCACTCTCTTATTTTATGGCCAGGATCATTGAAAAATATTCCATATGCCAGGCAAGCAGTATTTTTTTCTGGGCCGGTTCTTTCTGGTTCGGATTCATGCTATATTTTTTTATTATCATTATCATAGTGGATATAGTGAAGGTGATCAATCTGACTGCTCACTTTCTTCCCGAATCATCTACCTATGCATATCAACAGATTAAACTTACAATTTTTGTTTTCGCAATCATGATTACAGGCGTGATCCATATCGCCGGTTTTTTTCATGCAAAAAACTATAGAACCAATGATTTTGAGATCACAATACCTAAAAACGGCGGGCAGATGTCTTCCCTCCGCATTGCCCTGGTTACTGACATTCATATGGGAACCATAATATCAAATTCACGCCTTGACCGAATGGTTGCATTGATTAATGAAAAAAATCCCGACATTGTTCTCCTCGGCGGCGATATGGTGGATGAGGACGTTGGTCCCGTGATTGAAAAAAACATGGGGAAGATATTGAAAAATCTGAAATCCCGCTACGGAACATACGCGATTACCGGCAATCATGAATATTACGGATCGATTCAGGAGACCCTGGATTATCTCTCATCACAAGGCATCACAATTCTAAGGGACAGGACTGTTAAAATCGGGGGTTCATTCTTTCTTGCCGGTCGGGATGACAAAACCAAAGAATTAATGGGAATTGAAAAATGCCGCCCCCTCAAGGAGATTCTGCGAGGGGTTGACAGTAATTATCCGATCATATTAATGGACCACAATCCGCTTCGTCTGAAAGAAGCCAGGGAAAACGGTGTGGACCTCTCTCTGTCCGGGCATACGCATCACGGTCAGATGTGGCCCCTGAACTATATCACGGATATGATATTTGAAATAAGCCATGGATATAAAAAAATCAGCGGGACTCATTTTTATGTCTCTACCGGGTTCGGTACATGGGGGCCTCCCATCAGATTAGCGACACGGGCGGATATTGCGATAATCACAGTGCGTTTTACAGGGCTGCAATAATAACACTTACATACGCGAGGAACCGATGGAACAGTGGATCAATGAATTATTACAATATCTCCTCCAGCAAAATCCCTTCATTGTGTATTTTTTTCTTTTTTTAAGCGCTGTGATTGAAAATTTATTTCCGCCAATACCGGGAGACACAATTACGGCATTCGGCGCTTTTCTTGTAGGGACCGGAAGACTTAATTATATTCTAACATATATTGCTACTACATCGGGGAGCGTAATCGGTTTTATGTCTCTTTTTTATCTCGGAAAATTTCTGCAAAAAGAGTTTTTCATAAATAAAAATTACAAGTATTTCCCTGTCGAAAAGATAATCGCCGCAGAAGCTTGGTTTGCACGTTTCGGATATTTTGTCGTTCTCGCAAACAGGTTTCTTCCGGGAATACGTTCGGTGATTTCGCTCGTTTCGGGGATGTCCCAGCTCAGCGCCCCCCGTGTATTGATATTTTCCCTTATAAGCGCATCAGTCTGGAACCTTATATGGATCCACACGGGATACCTTCTCGGTACAAACTGGGAGCAGATGAAAGAGCACATGACATCCCTGATACAAAAATATAACATTGGGATGGGTATATTGTTAACTATTGGTATTTTAGCTTATTTTATATATCGCTATTGGAAGAAAAACCATCCCGGGACACATGCCTGAGTCCGAAAATAAGACCTATACCTGCGATAAGCATCATCATGAGCATAATGTACAGAAGATGCGACATGCTTCTGAAAAAAATATCGCTGACAATTGCGCCGGCCCCTGCCCCGAGAAATTGGAATGAAGTGAATATGCTCATAACCATTCCGCTGACTGATTTGCCGGGAAACAGTGAAACAACGACAGGAAACACCGGCGAAAGAATGCAATGCCCGGTATACATCAATAAAAATGCTGAAATAAGCATGTAGTATTCACCGGTCATGAATAATATGCCGATCCCGGTCAGCTCACATGCAAACCCTATCCAAGCCGGAGCAATCGATTTTTTCTTGTCTGCAATTCGCGCGAATAGAAACATTAATGCGGTCCCAATAACCGTTGCAGGGGCATATATCTTCCACATATCCGCGACACCCATTGCGCGTGTAAAAAGTATTGGAAGAACAAAAAATAAAGAGCTGAAAACAAAGTTAGCTATAAATCCTGCAATGTTGATCCTCAGCAGTTCTCTATTTTTTAAAATATTCCAGAAGCTGTTAGCCTGGTATACTCCAATTCCGGTGAAAGATATACCATTATTCTCCAGAAAAAAAATTACAAAAATAATAGCTAAAAATGATAATCCGGCATTTATGTAGAATACATATGGAATGCCCAGAGTCCCTGCAATGATCGGTGATAGTGTCAAGCTTACAATGGCTGAAAGACCATAACTGATCCCCAAAAAAGCAATGGCGAAATTTCTCCGCTTGCTCTCAATCCCTTCAGTTAACCATGCCATAGTCACTCCACCGACAGCCCCTGCTCCTGCAATGCATCTCGCCAGGATAAGCTGATATACATTATGGGATAGTCCGGAAAAAACAGTCCCTATAAAATAAAGAATGAATCCGAATAAAGTAGCCTCTTTTTTCCCCCAGCGGTCGCTCAGTTTTCCAAAAGGGACTTGAAAAATGACTTGAGAGAAACTGAATGCTCCAAAGGCAATACCCGGCAAAGGCTCTATGCTCTTTTCAAGACCTGTTGCAAAAATTGAAAAGACCGGAAGTACCATAGTGACACCAAGCATCCTGATAAATGTCAGTAGACTCATTCCGACGATCAATTTTTTTTCTGATGTATTAAATGGCTCTTTTCTCATTGAATTAATATTTTAAAGTTCCTCGTGAACCATCCTCGCCCAAGGCAAAACGTCCTGTTTTGCTCGTTTTTACTGATAAATAATATATTCCTGCCATTATAGCGGTTCACGAATGAATTAGTATATCTGAAGCAAGCTATCTTAGCAATTTATTTTGCGATGCATATGGTTCCCGGATCGCGCCCTGCGGAACTCGCTTCGCTCAGACAGTCCTCGGTCACGATCCGGGAACCATATGCATCTACAGTCGTTGGCGAGCAATGTTAATGCATTCGTGAACCGCTATAAACGCCTCGTAATAGATATATACCCGATCCCCAATCCGAAAAAACGCCTAACTCAAAAAATAATTATATTATTGAACTATCAATTTTGTAATATATTGCGCATTAGAACAATCTAAATTTTATCAACCCTTTAAAATCCATGAGAGGTATTCTCCGTACTTTCAAATTTCTAATAATGTCTTTAAAAAAAATGCTTGTCTTTTTTTTCCTATGTATTGATCATGTTCTAAAA